>JBJEVW010000295.1:0-8395 GCA_051884735.1 Kiritimatiellia bacterium
TCCTCCGTTCGTTCAAGGATGAAGCCCGGATTACGATGCAACTTTCGCACCGTTTCATCCTGCGGTTGTATTCCTTCAATGTTTACAACGGCTGCTATTACGTTGTCATGGAGATTGTGAACGGCCGTTCGCTACGGTCGTTACTGGGCGAGTACGGCTCCTTTTCCGCAATGATGGTCTGCCGGGTTTTGGTGCAGTGCGCTTCGGCGTTGGAGTATGCGCACAGCCACAACATCATTCACAAGGACATTAAACCGGAGAATATTTTCCTGACGGACGCGGGCGAGCTGAAAATCATCGATTGGGGCAGTGCGACGCTCAACAATGCCGCTTCGGAAGGAGGGGCCTACATTATCGGCACGCCGGAATACATGAGTCCGGCGCAGAAGCGCGGCGACATTGTCGGTCCGGGGGCGGACCAATATGCGTTGGGCATTCTGACCTACTTAATGCTGACCGGGTATTTCCCCTATCCGACGGGAACGACTGCGGAGCAGTTGCTGACGGATATCCGCCCGAGTTTCACGGCACTCCAACCGGATTTGGCGGGCGTATTGGCGCGTGCGACAGCACCGACGGAAGACGAGCAATATCCGACGATAACGGAATTTGTGCGTGCCTTTCTGCATGTTTTGGATGCAGACTGGATTTTCAATGCGGCATACGATCCGATTCCGGTTGAAGCGGGGCAAGTCCAAGCGTAGAAGATGAAACGGGGGCGTCCATGAAGATTGCACGCGTCGCAACGGATGCCGCTCTCGGGCGTCTGTTTGACTATGCGATTCCTCCGGAATTGTCGGACAAAGTGTATCCGGGCGTACTCGTGCGGGTTCGTTTTAGAGCGCGTACCATTGAGTGCTTTGTGATAGAGCTTGCCGAAAAAAGTGAAGTTGACGGCTCTCGGCTGAAGCCGATTGAAGGGGTGGCGTCGGGGCGTCCATTGGTTTCTTCAGTGTTGCTCCAGTTGGCAAAATGGATGGCGGCGTATTATCTTGCACCGATTGAGCGGTGTCTCAAGTGCATGTTTCCGCCGGTAGTGCGTGGCGGGGTTGCGAAGGACCATTTTCGGCATCGGTTGATGGTGAGGGCGCGGAAGCCCGGCGAGGCGGTTGAGCCGATGGAACGTTTGGACGAGAAGCCTGAGACGGCTTTGGATTTGTTTTCCTATGCAAAATCGAAGAAAAATCCGGAAAAACCTCGACAGCGAAAGCCGGGACGGGCGGTTGAGGGGACGAGCGGAGCGGTGTTGCGACCGACGATACGGCAGCAGGAGATTCTGGATCGGCTGGGCGACACCGAGCAAACCGTGAAAGGATTTTGCGATGCGTGGCATTTTTCGCCGGCGACAATCCGGCGCATGGCGCTGGATGGTTGGCTTGTTCTGGAAGAAAAGATCGATTTGCGCAATCCGCTCGAAAAGGTCGCCAAGGACATCAAGGATGGCCGGATTCTGAAATCGAAACCGCTGCCGCTCAATGAAGAGCAGGCGGCGGCCTTGGCGGCGATTCGGGAGGAGCTGGCGTTTTGTCCGGCACTTGATGCGTGCCCGGGGGAGACAAGGGCGGCGAAGAACCCCGAGCGGAGTGCAAAACCGCTTTTGTTGCATGGTGTTACGGCGAGCGGAAAGACTGAGGTTTTTCTGCAAGCCATTTCCGATGTGTTGCAACGAGGCGGAGGAGCGATTGTGCTCGTTCCGGAGATTTCTCTGACGGCACAGACGATTCGCCGGTTCGCCTCCCGTTTTGGCAATACGATTGCCGTTTTGCACAGCCAATTGACCGATGGGCAGCGCCATGACGAATGGCAGCGAATCCGTTGCGGGGAAGCACGCGTGGTTATTGGGCCGCGTTCTGCGATTTTTGCGCCCATTGATCGGCTGGGCATCATTGTCGTGGACGAAGAGCAGGAACCCAGCTACAAGCAGGATGAAGTGCCGCGCTATCAAGGGCGTGACGTAGGCGTCATGCGTGCCCGGTTCGAGCGTTGTCCGATCGTGTTGGCTTCGGCAACACCTTCGCTGGAGAGCTGGAACAATGCGCAAACCGGCAAGTACCGGCTTTTGACGCTCCGTTCGCGTGCGGTTTCGCAGGAGATGCCGCATACGGTCTTGGTTGACATGAAATCGGAAGTCGTCCGCAATGGTGGAAAGTGCCCACTCTTTTCCGAGACATTGGTGCAATCGATCCAGCGGTGTCTCGAGACGCAAGAGCAGGTGATGCTGTTTTTGAACAGAAGAGGATTCGCGCCGACCGTATCATGTCCAAAGTGCGGATATGTCGCGATGTGCGACACCTGTTCGGTCGGCATGACGTACCACAAGGACGATCGTGTCATGCGGTGCCATATATGCGGCGCGTACCGGGATTTGCCGCAGGAGTGTCCGAATTGTCGCGAGCGAGTGGATTTCAAGACGACCGGATTTGGAACGCAACGCGTGGAGGAGATTGCACGCAATTTCTTTCCGCATGCGCGTATCGAGCGAATGGACATGGATGTCACGATGCGCAAGGATTCGCACGATGAGATTCTGGGGCGGTTTCAGCGGCATGAAACAGATATCCTGATTGGTACGCAGATGATTGCCAAAGGGCTGGATTTTTCGAATGTCACATTGGCGGGCATTTTGAATGCGGACACGGGGCTGAACATGCCGGATTTCCGGGCATCGGAGCGTACCTTCCAATTGATTGCGCAGATGGCGGGGCGAGTCGGTCGAGGCGTCAAGCCCGGGAATGTCATCGTGCAGACATTCCAGCCCGAAGCGCCGGCGATCGTCCGGGCACAGACGGAGGACTATTTGGGCTTTGCTAGGGACGAGTTGGCGATTCGCAAGGAGTTGCGCTATCCGCCGTTTTCGCATTTGGTTTGCGTGACCTTTCGCGGAGAAGACGAGCGGGAGACGGTTGCTTGTGCGGAGCAGTTTGCCGCAGCGATCGGCCAACCGCCGGATGGCGCGTACATTTTGGGGGCCCCTGCGCCGGCGTGCATTGAACGCATGAAAGGGCAGTGGCGCTATCAACTTACCTTGCGCGGGGAAAAACCATTGATTTTGTTTGAGCGGCTTCGGGCGGCGATTGCGGCTTGCCCGCGGAGGTCGTCGGTCTTGATGCAGATGGATATAGATGCCGTCTCGCTTTTGTAGAAAGACCTGGCGGATGGGCGGACAAAAAGTGCCTGCCGGAAGCGTGGCGCTCTCGGCAGGTTCGGATAGCCCCCCTTATTTGGGAACTTGTGGGCTTTTCGTTGCTTAGCCTACGGTGACTTCAAGTTCGACGGCGGGTGCGGACGAAGAGACGAGCGTACCGGTGATGGCAGCGTCTCCGGAAACGGTCCGAATGGTGATGTTGCCGGTCGGGTTGTTGTTTGTCACGTGGATCTTGTAGAGCGTACCGCGGAACTTGCGCTGCATCCGGGCGTCCTTGACATGGGCGGGCAGGCGCGGCTCAACGCGCAGGCCGTCCATTTCGGCGCGTAATCCGCAGATCCACTGCGAGAGGGCGACGAAGTTCCAGGCCGCCGTTCCGGTAAGCCAGGAGTTTTTGGCCTCTCCGTGGCGGCGAGCGGCTTTTCCGGCGACCATTTGGGCGTAGACGTAAGGCTCGAGGCGGTGAATCTCGGAGATGTCCTCCAGGAACGCGGGGGCGATCTTCTTGTAGTATTCCCAGGCTTCTTCGGGGCGTCCGTTTGCGACTTCACCGATGATGACCCAAGGATTGTTGTGGCAGAAGATGCCGGCATTTTCCTTGTATCCGGGCGGGTAGGAGGAGACCTCGCCGAGTTCGACATGATAATCCCGGTAAGGGGGATCGAGAATGACGATGCCGTACTTCGTATCCAGGTGCTTTTTGACGGAATCGAGTGCCATGATGGGATACCCCTTGTCGGCTCCGATTCGGGCCATGGAGCCAAAACCTTGGGTTTCGATAAAGATTTTGCCATCCTCGCATTCATGGGAGCCGACCTTGTTGCCGAAGTCGTCGTATGCGCGGATGTACCAAGAACCGTCCCAGCCGGTTTTGCAGATTTGCTCTGCCATGGCGGCGCTCTGTTTTTCCGCCCAGACGGCTTCTTCTTCGCGGCCCTGAAGACGGCACATGTTGGCGTAATCGGGCGTGACATAAACGAACATTTGGGCAATCATGACGGATTCGGCGTGATCGCCTTCCTTGTTTGTGCACGTCTGGAAGGAGTCGTTCGGATCGGTAGAGAAGCAGTTGAGGTTCAGGCAGTCGTTCCAGTCGGCGCGTCCAATCAGCGGAAGTCCGTGAGGACCGAGGTGTTCGGCGACATAGTGGTAGGAACGGCGGAGGTGCTCGAACATTGTGGCCTTATTGGTCTCGGAGTTATCGAACGGGACCATGACATCGAGGAAAGACCGGTCGCCGGTTTCGCGGATATAACCGCCAACGCCGAGAACGAGCCAAAGCGGATCATCGTTGAAGTGCGATCCGATATCGGCGTTGCCGCGTTTGGTGAGGGGTTGGAACTGGTGATAGGCCGAACCATCCTCGAATTGGGTCGATGCGACGTCAAAGAGGCGTTCGCGAGCCCGGGCGGGGATTTGGTGGACGACACCGAGCATATCCTGCGACGTATCGCGGAAGCCGATGCCGCGACCGATGCCGGATTCGAAGTAGGAGGCGGAGCGGGCGAAATTGTAGGTGACGATGCACTGATACTGGTTCCAGACCGCCATGCGATCGAGTTTTTCGTCGCTGGTTTTCAGCGTGAAATTCGACAGCAAGCCATCCCAGAAGGCGCGGAGTTCGGCATAGGCGGCCTGCACCTTTTCGGGGGTGTCGAAGCGGGCCTGCAGTTCGTGTGCCTTTGTCTTATTGATGACGCGCATCTTGGGATTCGTTTGAAGGAGTCCGGCGGCGGGTGCGTTGTCCCATTTGTCATTGGGATCGTTTTCGATATAGCCAAGGAGAAAAACGAGCGTTTTTTCCGCTCCGGGTTCGAGGGAGATTTCGAAACGGTGGGAAGCGACAGGCGACCAGCCATCGGCAACGGAGTTTCCGCTCTTTCCGGATAGGACGGTTTCGGGGGCATCGTACCCGTTGTCGCGCCCGAGGAAGGTTTCGCGATCGGTGTCAAATCCGTCGGGCTTGGCATTGACGGAGAAGAATGCGAAATGGTTGCGGCGTTCCCGGTATTCGGTTTTATGGTAGATGGCACCGCCTTCGATTTCCACTTCGCCGGTGGAGAAGTTGCGTTGGAAATTGGTCGTATCGTCTTGGGCGTTGTAAAGGCACCATTCGACGAAGGAGACGAGGGAGAGTTGCTGCGGCTTGTCGGTACGGTTGCGAATGGTTACCATCTGCACTTCGGCATTTGTGCCGTTGGGAACCATGTAGAGCACCTTGGCTTGAATGCCGTTTTTCTCGGACGTGATTTTGGAGTAGCCGAAGCCGTGGCGGCACTCATAGGAATCGAGAGGGGTGCGGGTCGGTTTGAAGCCGGGATTCCAGACGATGCCATTGTGGCGAATGTATAGATAGCGTCCGTTGTTGTCCAAGGGAACGTCGTTGTAGCGGTAGCGGGTCAATCGACGCAAGCGGGCATCCGTATGGAAAGCATAACCGCCGGCCGTGTTGGACATCAGCGAGAAGAACTTCTCGTTTCCGAGATAGTTGATCCACGGATAGGGCGTGGAAGGCGTGGTAATGACATACTCACGCGCGGCATCGTCAAAGTAGCCAAATTTCATAGGTATTCGATGGGATAGATGGACGAAAGCGTGTTATTCGGCAGAAACACGGCAAGTTTTGATTCTGATTTGAAATCCAGCCGGTGCCGAAACCCAAGCCGGAAAAACATCATACGCAAAAAGACGGGAATGTTCCACCGAAAAAAAAAAGAAAGGAACCGGATCAGCGCAATTTTCGGGTGTCGTGAGGCGGAACGATATGGCGATCGGCTTCCGGCAAGGGAACAAGGCGAAGAACGAGCGGCATGGCCGCTGTCAGCAGGGCGAAAAGGACGATGAAATAATTGCGATAGGCGAGGAGGGCTGTCGGACCGGGCGTTGCGGTGGCGCCGTTGCGGCCGACCCAGTACATGAGAATGGAGGAAATTGTGACACCGATAATTCCCGCGGCCGCACCCATAGCGGTGTAGAGGACGAGGGAGCCGGAGATCCGCAGATCGGAATCCGTTACCGTCAAGTAGTAGTGCGTGACGGCGCTTTCCATGACCATACGGGTAAGACCGCCCAGGAATAGGCAAATCACCCAAAGGACGCCCAAGGTGATGGTGGCGGAGATGTTTCCCCACCAGGTAAGGAAAATCCAAATGGCGCAAAGGAAAAGAAGGGCCTGATAGGAAACGATCATTTCACGGCGTGGGCCGTAGCGGCGTCCGGCCCACGCAGTAACAAACGCCCCGACGATGGCAGCCCCCCATTGTGCGACGCTCCAAAGGGAGGCCTCGAGGTTCGAGAGGCCGTAGCCGCGTTTCAGAACGAGAAGCATGGTCGGCACGAGGAGCATGGACGCCAGATTGAGAACAATGGTCGAAACGAGAAGCCGGCGGAAGGGGTCGAGCCGGAAAAGGCGCTTCAAATCGGGCGTGATGGGGCGGCGGGAGGATTCCCTTAAGACATTTGTTTCGTGGATTCTGGCGAGGAAGACGGAGGAGATGATTCCGAGAATCGAGCCGATGAAGATAATCGCCACGAGCAAGGACGGAAATGCACCTTGGGCGTCTTTCCGAAAGAAGAGGGCGGCGATGATGCAGAGGAGTCCAACCGTTGCCGAAGCCCAGAAAAGCCCCCCTCCGGTGCCGATAATCTTTGCCCGTTCTTCCGGGAGCGCGATTTCGCCTGTCAATGGCTGTTGAAGGACGGCACCGGCGGCACGGCAACCATAGAAGCCGAAGGAAAAGAGAAGGACGGTTACGATGGCTGCCGTCATGTGGCCATGGTATGCCCAGATGGCGGAAGTGGCGAAGAGCAACGCGCAAAAGTTACGGATACACCAAAAGAGGGCATCGCACTTGGCGGCGCCGATCCGAGCGGCGACAATCCGTCCGAGCGGAAGCATGAGGAAGCCGAGGTAGAGCATGGTGCCCAGTGCAGCGACGATGACATCGGGGCATCCGATATCGACGGCGAGAAGGATCATAATCAGTTCGCCAACGCAAACATAGGAGCCGCCATTGATGATATTGAAAATGTAGAGATTCCGAACGGAGTATTTCCGTTCGTCGGCGGTGAGGGGACGATTGAATATCATAGTGTGAAGACCCGGTTTTCCGGCAATTCTACCACAAATAGAAAGGAAAGAAATCCGCAGTCCGCAATCTTCTTATTTCAAGGGCGCAGGCCGGCGAGGAGAATGGAGAGGGCGCGCACAGCGTCATGCGGCACGGTGGCGTCCGATGGCGTCGTTCGTGTTGTCGAAACGCGAAATGACGTTGTTGCTATACGTATTTTCGATGGTGGCGATCAGGTTGCGGTGGGATTCGTAAATGCAGTATGGTATGACTCTTCTGCCATGCGGGCATGCGATATCGGTACCTTTCCGAACGCCGATGTGAATGTCAACTTGGTGCTTTTTCGGATTGAAGGTCACAGACGCAATGAACCATGGTTCGACATGTTCAAAGGCGCCGGCTATTCTTTTGAGGCTTCAGGTATGACTATGGGGCAATCCGTACCGCATAACTTCATTTGACCCCTATGTTTATTTGGTTCGTTCCGCTTTCTGCCGGGCCATGGAATTTCTATCGACGAACAGAACAGCAAAACGAGGCTGATCATCGTGTCGATGTTGCGGAAGCCGTTGAGGGCATAACCCGCATCGCGGCCGAAGGAATCGTAGAAGCGTTCAATCATAGTAGACTTTCACCATTTTATTGTTCTGGACATATTAATACCTATTATGGAGTATTTCATGCGTCATGAAAACAACCACCATCGTCAACATCAAGATACAAACCTCGACGCAGCGAACCGCCCTGCGCAAAAAGGCATTCACATTGTATGAGAAGAAGACCCGCCCATGCGATGCGGCGCATATCCTTCACGTTCATGCCGCCACTGTTGCCCGGTGGTTTAGGCGATTCGCGAAAGATGGCAAAGCCGTTGTGAAGGAGGACCGTCGTGGTCCGAAACCTGGGCACGATAAGAACAAGCTAGGCATCGAGTGTCTCCAGCACCTGAATCGTGTCATTCGAGACAAGACACCCGAACAGCTCAAGTTTCCGTTCGCGCTTTGGTCTTCGCGGTCCATCGTGGAATACGTCGGGCGTGCGTTCAAGGTAAAGATCAGCCGACGGACAGCACGCCGCTACATGCAGAAGCTCGGCTACACGTATCAGTGTTCCGTAAAAGCCGCGCGGGAACAAAGTGCTCCGGCTGTCCGGAAATGGCTCACGGAAGAATACCCCGAAA
>JBJEVW010000296.1:0-8387 GCA_051884735.1 Kiritimatiellia bacterium
CTCTACCAACTGAGCTATACTGGCATGGAACGGAAACGAAGTCTATCATCTTTCCGGATGAATCGCAAGCGTTGGTTTTGCGAAATTTCAGAGCTGTTCTTTTTTGGCTATCAGAAAGGAAAATCACGATTCTTTAGAAGCCTGTTCCGGGGCTGTTGCAACGGGGGAGTCGGATGACTTTTGCGCATTTTCCTTCCGGCGTTGGCGGAAGAACGATTGCAGGACGGAAAGGGCCTCGGCCTCGCAGATTCCCGAGCGGAGATTGGGGTGGTGATTCACGCCGGGGTGGGAGAAAATCCGGAAAACGGTTTGTGCGCCGCGTTTGGGGTCTGAAACGGCCCAGCAGACGAAGGAGGGGCGAGCCAGGACGATGGCGCCGCCGCACATTGGGCAAGGCTCCTTGGTAACGTAGAGTGCGCAATCGTTGAGACGCCAATCCCCGGTGGCGGCGGTCGCCTGTGTAATGGCGATCATTTCGGCGTGGGCGGTCGGATCCTTGAGCGTTTCGGTTTGGTTGCGTGCTTTTCCCACGATTTTGGCGGAGCCGTCCGGCAGCATTTGGACGATGACGCATCCCATGGGGGTTTCGCCGTTTTCGGCGGCGATTTCCGCCTCTTTGAGGGCGATTTTCATCCACGTTTCGTGGAAGGAATCCGGAAGGGAAGAAAACGGGGAAGGTGTCGTCATTATCAGAGGGAACCGAAACGGCGGTAATCGCGAGCCACGCGGAAGGGGACGCGGAACAAGAAAAAGAGCGTCAGCAGGATGAAAGAAAGCGTCGTGCAGGGGAAGCGGGGCACGGGGAGCTTGAGGAAGGAAAGGACGAGATCGGCGAGAACGGTCAAAGAGAAGAATGTGAATTGGCCGTAGTAGCTGAGGATTTCCGTCAAGATTGTCCGGACGGCGGAAACGAGCGAGCGTTTTTTCATGGAAACCGGTTCGGAGATATCGCTAAGGCCGAGCCAGAGGGATTTGCCGGACGGGCGGGATTCATGGGCGGGGTCTGCGGGAGCCGGGAGGGGCGGCAGGTGTTGTTTTCCGGTTTCCTCGCAGAGCACGTGTTCGGCGGCGGAGGAAGAAGCGGACCAGTTGGCGGGGATGGAAAGGATGGCGAGCAGGAGCAAGGGGAGACTGTTTCCGTGCATCAAGGCGAGGGCGATGCCGATGGAGGCGAGAAATGCGGGTTTGAAGAGAAGGTGGAAAACGTAGTCGAGGAAGAAGCCCCGGCGGGAGGCGGAGCCGGTCATGCGGGCGAGGGAGCCATCGGCGATATCGAGAACATAGCCGAGATTCCAGAGGCATCCGGCCAGGAACCAGCAGAGCATTCCGGCCGGCGTATTGTGGGAAGCGGAGAGAAAGCCGGCGATAACGACGACGGGCGTAGACAAGATCCAGCAGAGGCCGCCGAGGATGGTCACGGCGTTGGCGCCGAGGCCGCATGCGTACGCCGCGAGGGCGAGCGGGTGGGCGAGGCGGCGGGCGAAGAGGTTGGTGATGAGAGCCTGCTCATCCGGTTTGATGGATTTTTGGTAGTTCAGCATGGGAAGAAGATAGCGCAAATGACGATGATCCGCAAATCCGGGCAAGCCATCAAAGCGGGCGGCCGAAGATACGTCGGGAGGCGATTTCGCCGCCCGCGTGGGCGGAAAAAGGGATCGAGCGGTTGTCGCCCATGACGTAGATATGGCCGGGGGAGACGGTTCGTGGCGGTGTCGACCAATCGCAGGGGTAAACGACGTATGGTTCATCGACGGGCATTTGGTTCCGGTAGAGGACGCCGGAGCGGAATTCGATGGTATCGCCCGAGAGCCCGATGACACGCTTGAGAAGGAGGTTTCGCGTTCCGCCATAGCGCAATGCGACGATATCACCGTATGTCGGAGGATGGGTCCGGTAGGCGAGGCGGTTGCAGAACGTAAAGCTGCGTGCGGGGTATGTCGGGAGCATGCTGATGCCCTCAATGCGGGCCGGCGCGAGCCAGAAGCGGCAAACGAGAACCGTTCCTGCGATCAACAGCGAGATGCGCAAGAAAGAGCGCCGGTCGAGGGGCGGAAAAAGGAAACGGGACAGTTTGCGGGGAAGCATATCGGCGAAGAGGCGGCCAACGCGCTTTCGATTGGAAGCGAAACCGAAAGAAACAGCTAGCGGATTTTCACCAAAAGGAAGAAAAGCAGGGGCATGAGACCGGCTTGAATCAAGACGAAGCGCAGGAGAATCTGGCCGGGGCTCCAGCTGTATTTGACCTTCAAGTGATCGTGGAGCGGGCAGCGGATAGAGCGCACCATGCGGAAGATCCAATGCACGTTTGAATTGTCGCCGTTTTGGCTGCCGGTATTGACATGCGCGGCATTCATGATTTTGAGAAAAGCCATTTTCAAGACGCCCGTGAAGCCGTCGAGGATGACGACGGGGAACATGACCAAGATGACGAACGGGTTCCCGGTAACGAGAGCGGCGACGCCGGCGAGGAGTCCGAGGGGGCGCGATCCGGCGTCTCCCATCAGCATGGAACTCGGGTGCGCATTATGCCAGAGATAGCCGGCGGTGACGCCGCCATAGGCGGAGCAGAGGATGGCCCAACGGGCACCCTCCGGATTATGGGGAATGAGGAGGTATTGCGCGATTTGTTCGTGGCCGACGATCCCGTAGAGGAAGGCGGCGGAGCCGAACAGGGAAAGGAGGGTCAGAGAGCCCGCAAGACCATCCACGCCATCGGTGCAGTTGGTGGCATTCATGCTCACCCAAAGGATGAGCGTGGCGAGGATGGAATAGAGCGGCCAGGAAAGGGAAAGCGTTCCCTTGACGAACGGGAGCCAGATTTCGACGGCGTGAAAGCGGCATAGCATCAATGCGGCGGTGAAGCAAATGGCCAGGTCGAGCAAGCCCTTCTTGAATGGACCCCAGGGAACGATGGATTTGTCGTCCAGGTAACCCGTCATCATGGATGCGACGAGGCAGCATACGATACCCCATTGGCGATTGAGGAGCAAGTGCCATTGAGACGGTTCGGAGGCCAGCGTGCGGAGGCGTGAGAGCAGTTCGCCGAACGTCGCGGCCTCGTCGGTATTGGCGGGGAAAAACGGGAGGACGAAGAAAAGGACAGGCAGGGAAAGAAGCACCATGAAGAACCCGACGCCGGTCGGCTTCCCTTTGGAAAGCGCGCCATCCTTGACGAAAGCTTTGCCGCGATCGCAAGGGAGACGGCGGGCCAGGCGGGGGAGGAATCTGCAGCAAAGAAGTGCGGTACACATTGCCGCGAACGAAATCAAGAGCAAATGGGATCCCATCATACGGAAGGGACCCCAAAGCTCCGACAAAAACTTCAGATGGTAGAGCATGTGGAAACGGGAGAAAAGAGGCTAGCGGGAAGGTTTGCGCAGGAAGCCGACCGCCTCAAAAAAGGCGTTCACGAGCATGGACGCGGCATTCTGCACGGGCGGGGGCGAAGTGGGGAAGGTAAACGAGACGTCTGCCGCCCGGAGAAGCGGAATATCGTTGAACGAATCGCCGATTCCGGCCATTCGCGAAACCGGGAAGAAGCCTTTGACGAATTGGACGGCGATTCCCTTCGAGCAATCGGACGAAACGATATCGAGGATGGAAACGTTTTGGAAGGCGGTTATGCGGCCGCCGAATTTTTCGTGAAGGATGGAAGCGTATTGTTCGGCCTCATCCGTGGACGGAAAGGAAGCGGAGATGGCGTGGATCGTATTGGGGGGGATGTCCCGCAGCGAAGAAACGCGGTGCCAATCTGCGGGGGTGTCCGGGCGGGTCGACCAGAGATCACCGCCAGCCTGGATGCCGATATGGGCTTTCGATTCGACCAGAGAAACGACCTCCTCGACGAGTTCGACCGGAAGGGTGCGTTCGCGAAGGACGCGTCCGGACGAATCGAGAATCATCGCCCCTGAGGAAACGATTGCAAAATCGAGTTCGAGATGGGCGGGGATTTCCTTGAAGAGATCCCTTTTGCACCGTCCCGTGCAGATTCCGAAGCGTCCGCCTGCGGCCCGAAAAGCGCGAATGGAATCGATGTTCGCGGGGGCGATTTCCGGTTTTTTGTTCCAGAAAAAGAGCGTTCCGTCGAAATCGCTGGCGAGCGCCGTATGCTCCAAAGATCGCATGATGGAATGTGGGGTTGCGAAGCGCGTCAGAACGGAAGAACGGCCTTGATCCAGGCGTCTGCGATCAGCTGGTGCAGGGCGGGCGTCGGGTGGACGCCATCCTTCGACCAGTGTGTGGAAGGGGCGCGTTTGCAGGCTTCGTCGATGAGCTGTTGCAGCGGAATGAAAGTCAGGTTGAATTCCTCTGCGAGTTTTTTTGTATAGGCGGCGCGGACGGCGACTTCCGGTGCGAGAGACGCCTTTTCGGAACCGGGGACGATGAAAGGTTCCAGAAGGATGATGCGGGCAGCCGGGAGTTTGGTTTTCGTCCAGGAGAGGAGTTCGCGGAAGATGCGCTCGGCCCGTTCGGGTTCGACGCCGTTGCCCCATTCTTCGTGCCAGGAATCATTGACGCCAATCAAGATGGAGATGATATCGGGCTCGAGATTGAGGCAGTCGGCGCGCCACCGGGCATAAAGATCGACGATCCGGTTGCCGCTGATGCCCCGGTTGATGAACGACAGGTCTTTTTCCGCGTAATCGAGAGAAAGCCGGGATTTGATTAGGCCGGGATACCCGGGCCCGACCTCGTTCGTCTCGTATCCGGCGCCACCGGAGGAGATGCGGCCGCAATCGGTAATCGAATCGCCTTGGAAGAGGATTTTCATGAAGAGAAAGTGGGTGAGGGGTAAAGAAAAGGAAGAAAGGGAGATTTCACGCGTCTTGCTTTGCGGGCGGATTCCGGAGCAAGAGTTCCGCCATCATGGTCGGGGTGATGGCGTATTTTTTCCCGCAGAGGTGGCACTGGAATGTGCGTGTGGCATTGGATCGAATCCAGCTCTCCAGAACGGACCGCGGTTCGGACGCGTAGGCATTCAAGACCTTTTTGAGCGAGCAATCGCACCCGATGCGAAGTTCGGTCGAGGGGGCTGTTTCCAGTTCCGGAATGCCGAGGGAATACCGGAACGAGCGGAGCGTCACGCCGAATCCCATGATTTGTCTGATATAGCCGTTTTTGAAATGTTCCGCGAACGTCTCGAAGGTTTGTTTCGTGCAGTTGGAAGAGGCGACGATGGCGATGGCGTAGACATGGAAGAGGCGTCCATCGATTTCATCGGCGGAAAGGGCGAGCCGGCAGGGGCCGATGGATTTCAGCAAAGCCTGGCAGATATTTTCCGGGTTGCCGCTTGGGATCTGGGAGGTGATTTGGGAATGGATTTCGCCGTTGTCGCGCAAAATCGAGAGTTTGACAATGGCGTTGTCGCCGCAAAGATCGTCGGGGTCGGTTCCCTTGGGCGGAATGAGGGTTTCGGGAGATTTTTCCTGCAAATAGCCGCGCAGATAGCCATTGGCATTGATTTCGACGTGAAAACCGGCAGCCCGGCCGGACAAAGTGGCTGTCAGGCAAAGTTGGGCATTGGCGTGTTCCATGAAAGCATGGAGAACGGCAACGCCAGCCAAAGCCTTGCCGAGAATGGCCGCCCCCTTGATGGACAAGCCGTGAGCCGCAGCCAGTTTTCTGGTTGTTTCCGTCACATCGGCGAAAATGAAACGGACGTCGCGGGCGGGGGTGAAGCCCATGACGACGGCATCGTTCGTGCGAGCTAGAACCATACGGGAGCGGTTGAGTAAAGCGGGTTGAAAGGGAGTGAAAAATCTCAAAATAGGCAAAACCGAAGACTAGCAAAGGGGGGTGTGGGCGTCAAGCGGAGGTGGCGCACACCCTTATCCCGGAAAAATCCGTGTAGTTTGCAAAAGTAAACGCACCTGATTTGGTGCGTTTACTTTCGCGCACTACGATTCCGATTTTCGGTACGCGCCGCAGCAGGATGCGACGTCCATCGCCCGTGGTGGCTCGCCAGCTTTTTTCGCGCGCCCTCGCCAAGATCTCCTAATCTTTGCGTTTTTCCTGCGGACAAAGATTGGGACAACTGGGACGGATGGGACTTTTGGGACAGTTTTCACGCACCATTGCCCCATCGAACCCCCAAAAATCCGGGATAAGGGTGGGCGCATTCGCGGGGGCGGCGGCGGGGCACGGGGCGGGGCACGGGGCGGGGTAGCGGAGGGTGATAGGATGTGGTATAAAGAGAGGACAAATCGAAAAGATATAAAATGGGGGCAAAAATGGATTTTTGTGCAAAAGATTCGACGGATCGGGCGATTCGGCTGGCAAAGACATTCGGCTATGCGGAAGATGCGTTTCCGCACGGCATTTCCATTGATTACGAACGGCGGCCGGAAGCGGATTCGTATCAGAAACAGCTCTTGACGGAATACAGGCAAAGTCTGGAAGAAGGGAAGGACATTGAGCGGTATGAGGCATTGTTCCGGGCGGTTGCGGCTTTGCCGGCATCGGCGGAACGGGAGCGGTTGGCGGACTTCCTGTTCCGGCTCGTGATGGCCGCACCCATGAAAGCGGGTTATCCGTATGTCGAACCCTCCAATCTGGAGGCCATCCGGAGGGAGCGCCCCCAGACGGCGCCTTTGCTTCCGAAGAAGGAGTCGGACCGGGCGACATTGCGCGATCGCATACAAGGGGCGTGGATCGGGCGCATTTGCGGGTGTTTGCTTGGAAAGCCTGTCGAAGGGATTCGCACGCCGGAGTTGAAGCGTCTGCTCGAAGCGACAGGCAATAAACCGCTCCACCGTTACCTATCGAAAGCCGATATTCCCGAATCGCTCCAAGCGGAGATTTCGTTTCCGCTGAAGAATCGCTGTTGGGCGGACACCATCGATTGTGCGCCATGGGATGATGACACGAACTACACGGTTCTGTCGCTTTTGCTTGTCACGTGGGCGGGCCGCGAATTCACGCCGGAAAACGTGCTGCAAGTGTGGATCGACAATCAGTCAAGACGGTCGTATTTTACGGCTGAGCGGGTTGCGTACAACAATTATTCGCAAGGGTATCTTCCGCCTGATACGGCGGTGTACAAAAATCCGTTTCGGGAATGGATCGGGGCGCAGATACGCTCCGATTTTTACGGATACATCAATCCCGGCGATCCGGAGAAGGCGGCGGAGATGGCATGGCGCGATGCCGGCATATCGCATGTCAAGAACGGCATTTACGGCGCGATGTTCGTGGCGGCGATGGTTGCCGCGGCGGCGGTCGAATCCGATTTGGAAACGATTGTCATGGCCGGAATCGGACAGATTCCGGAGCGCAGCCGGCTATCGGAACGGCTTCGGGAAGTGCTGGACGATTACCGATCGAAGAGGAGCGCCGAAGCCTGTTTTCGCCGGATTCACGCGCTTTACGACGAGCGAAATGGGCATGATTGGTGCCACACCCTATCGAATGCGATGATTGTCGCCGCTGCGCTGCTCTATGGGGGAGGCAAATACGGAAAATCGATTTGCATGGCGGTTGAAGCGGGCTTTGACACGGATTGCAATGGCGCCACGGTAGGATCGGTATTGGGAATGCGCGGAGGTGTGTCCTGCATTGAACCGGCGTGGACGGCGCCTATCCACAACAAGCTCCAGACCACCATCCAGGAAATCGGGACGGTGTCCATCGACGAGTTGGTCGAGCGGACGCTCCGGTTCCTCTAGGGGAAGCCGAAAAGAGATAATGGAAAACGGGCGGCAAGCGTATCTTTGCCGTCCGTTTTTTCGCGCGCAGGAAACAGGACAAGAGGGAAAGAACGCGAATCAGAGTTGCCCCTTGGTATCGGGGAAGAGGAGATTCGCGATGATTTTGGGAATATCGGTGTTGTCGATGCAACCATGGAAGAGTTCGGAACCCGGGCCGTAGGCATGGATGGGAACCGGGGCCTCGGTGTGCGATTTTGAGGTCGAATAGACAACGGGATTGGGATCATCGGTTCCCCGGACGGGATAGAGACCGCCGGTTTCGTGATCGGCCGTAACAAGGACGAGCGTGCCGGGGTGGGTAGAAGCGAAATCGACGGCAGCCTTGACGAGCCAATCGGTACGGATGGTTCCGAGAACGGATTTAAGCATATCGCCGCCATGGCCGCCCTTGTCGGGGAAGGCGCTTTCGAACATCATGAAGAAGCCGTCCGGATTTTGGGAGAGGTTTGCGAGCGCCGCCTCCATGAGGTCTTTGTATTGGATCGGTTTGATTTTGTAGAAATCGTCTTTCGGGATGACGCAGAGCAGCTTCGATCCGGTTTTAGCGGTAGCGATGAAGTCATCGGCCGATTGTGCGAAAGCATAGCCTTTGCCCTTCAGGTCCTCGACGATATTCAAGCCGTTCAGCGTCCGGTTATTGTAGAGCGGACCGCTTCCGTTGTCGTTTGCGAGGAAAAGATC
>JBJEVW010000297.1:0-8364 GCA_051884735.1 Kiritimatiellia bacterium
CCTGTTATTACATTTTTGAAAAGAGCGACAATAAAGTCGGGGAGTTTTGCGAAGAAACGGCGGACGCCTGTAGACATTTATCCATTGGCATGCTCTTTGCTTGTGAGAAACAGGACTTTCTTCCCTCTAGGGCATGAGAAACCATTATTCCCAATGACTTCAGCCAATGAAAAACCTGAAATTTCCGGTTCGAATCCGTGATTGCCAATTCCCAACAATGCAACTTTTGACACAAATTTGTTGCACAACATCCGATGTTTGTTCTACAATTGGGTATTCCCTTGCTTTTTCCGCTTCACTTTCGATTTAGCTTCATTTCACTAACGCGAGGAATCTTTTTTATGCCAAACCATAAGAAACTAAGCTGCCTATTGGCAGGACTTTGTGTGCTTTTCAGCAGTCTGGAGGCGTTTGCCTCTCCACCATCAGGGGCGGAAGCGATTGCTTGCGAGGTGAAAACCGTTCCCTACGTGAACGATGCTTCTTTCACGACATGGGGAAATCAACAGACAACCAAACCAGATGCAACCGAAGTCTGTCTCTTCAAGAATCTGAAGTTGACGGACATCGTCGGCTTTTCCGCGACTAGTTATCGCGCATTTGGCTCGTATGCTTTTAAAACTTGGGCTATCGACACCCTTTATGCGGAGAAACCCGAGCAATCCTCCCGGAACAATTATGATTTCAACGGCTTTTATTTCTTTACTGTGGCGGAAGACGGGCAAACCGCGACCCTTCAGGTTCAGACAAAGTATGATACACATAGCGGACAGTTGCTCATGGTGGAATTTGTCATCCTGCGGCAAGAGGGGGATGACATTTGGGGGTGCGTCCGCGGCATGAAGTACTGCTATGATTGCGCGGACTATGGAGATGACTGCACGGCGAAAGCGAACAGCAATGCCAACAAGTATTACTATGACGATGATGCGATGAATTTGGGACATGCGGTCGCGAATTACTCATTGCAGGATTTCGTTGCCTACCGCTTGCCGGAGGGGACGACTTATACGGTCACGTTTGTCGGGATGGATGGCGCGACAATCGGCGACCCGCAGACCCTAGCGTACGGTGAAGCCGCCGTGGCACCGGATCCGCCGGCCGTCGAGGGGTACGTGTTCTGGAAATGGGATACGGACTTCTCGAATGTCGTAGAATCGATGACAGTAACGGCGCTTTACCACAAGCTTTTCACGGTGACGTTCAAGGATGCGGATGGAAGCGTTCTTGCGACCGAGACGGTCGAGGAAAGTTTTGGTGCGACGGCGCCGGACATGGCGGGAAAGGAAGACTTTTTGGGATGGGACGTCGATTTTGACGTCGTGACGGAAGATTTGGTCGTGACGGCGCTGTACGGCAATCCGCCGGACATTGTGACGGAGGTTGTCGAAACCGGTTTGCTGAATGGTGTGTCGAATGCTCTGATTTTCGGGGCGGAAGATGGGATCTGGAATTCGGCAAACAGCACTTGGTATACGCCGAAAGGCGTCGCCACGAAGTGGAAAGAAGGCGCGATTGCCGTAATCCCGGTTTCGGGAGACATTACCATTTCCGGCGAGCAGTCGGTTGGCGGCATAATCCTGTTGCTCCACGCTTCGAAGGTCTCGTTCTCGGGCGATCCGATTACGTTTACGGGGTCGGCGGAGATGCTGTACCACGTCACGGCCGATGTCACGTTCAACAATGATATTGGCGGAACGGCAGGCTTTACGCAGAATGCCGCCGAAGGGGTCGTCTCTCCCGTAACGGAATTCGCGGGCAACTATGCGGTGGCGGGAGCGATAACGGTCAATGCCGGAACCATTGCAGTCGTTGGCGAAGGTACGCTTTTCGGCGGCAGTTTAGTCGCATCGGGAAGCAGTTGCGCGAATCCCATCATCATAGGAGATGAGGGCACGTTCTTGTTTGATTCGGCGGCTGCGCAGACGATTGCGACGCTGTTGAATGCAACGAACGAAGGCTCCGGGTATTCCACAATCAAGAAATGCGTGACGAAAGGACGTTTTGTGGTCGGTCCGAATGCGCGTCAGGTCGTGTTCAAGTGCGGTTCTGAAGGGCTGCACCGGTTTTACAATGGCGTGGACATCTACGGAACGGTGACATTGGCGGACGGCACCTATCACCTTTTCAACGAAAATACATTTGGCATGACCATCCAAGATGGTGGCGTACTCAATGTCGGATCTGGATACGATTATTACGGCCATCGCGACCAGATTGTGACATGCCTTGCCGGCGGCACGATCAACTACACGAAGGTGCAGTCGATGGGAACAGCCGACAACAAGGCGACGTTCGATGGCGGAACCGGCAATTTTACGGCCGACTACTCGAGCTCGAACAGCGATATTGCGATGGCTAGCATCTTCTTGAAAAACGGAGGTTCGCTGACCGGGACGATGATGACATGGGGCTGGAGCCGCAATACCTGCACCTTGACGGTCGATGGCACGACGCCGTCCGCCATTTCTCTGGAAAAGATCCGTTTCGGCCAGGCCGGCGTCACGGCGGCATCCAACAAGAAGATGCAAGAAATTCTCGTTGTGCAGGATGCAACGGGCAATGCGGATGCGGATTTGGTTGTTTCCTCCACGCTCTACAAGCATGCGACAGCGGTTTGCGGAGAGGGAGCAGAGCCGTATTTCGGCATTGTCAAGCAGGGGACGGGCACGGTTTCGTTTTCGGGTGAATCGCCGGAGTACGGGGCTTCGCTGACGATAGAGGCGGGCACGGTTGCCTTTGCGCCTACGGCTGTTTTCGGCGCATCGACGCTCATTGTCAATGGCGATGCGACGATCGATGTGGCGATGGGTGCAAAGCTGACATTTGCCGATTCTTCGGCGATGGCATGGACCGAAGGGGCAAAGCTCTCCTTTACGGGAGATTTCGGCACGCGGTCGGTCCGGATTGGCACCAGTGCAGATTCTCTGACGGGGGATCAGCTGGCCTCGCTTCAGTACGTGTCATCGGAAGGGAAAACGCGTCCGCTTGGCATTGACGAGGAGGGATATCTTCTTCCGCCGTTGCCGAGAACGTTCTTCATAATCCGGTAATTTGCGCGTGGCCGGGCGGTGAGCCACCGTTGGCGGGCGAGGGTGCGCGGCTCTGCCGCGCACGTGCCGCGGACGACACCGCGGCATGCAAAACCCACAGTTTGTGCGGGATGCAAAGCCGCGCACTGCGCCAGGTGGCACCACGGGCGAGTGGCGAGCCGCCACGGGGCCGGGAGGCGCGGCGGCCAGAAGTGGTGAGCCGCCGCTGGCGAAGGGGTGCGCCGCTCTGCCGCGCATGTGCCGCAGACAGACGTTTTGCCACCGCTGGGCGGGCGCGGCGGCAAAACGCTCAGGGTGTGCGGGATGCGAAGCCGTGCACCGCGCACCGCGCGTGGCGGCGCGCGAGGGGGATTGCGGAGGGGAGTGGAATCGGGTAGGATGGGGCTTGTCATGCGTAGAAACAACCGACAGAGAAAGAGTGGGCGGAAAGTCGACCGATGCGGGAAGGCGGAGGTTGGCTGATGTTCGGTTTTTCGAAAAAAAGAAACCAATTCGAGGCGGTTGTAGAGCATTACCACCAGATGATGTTGGCGACGGCGGCGCGATTGTTGGGGCGGACGGATCATGCCGAGGATGTTGTGCAGGATACGTTCATCCGGCTTGCGCGGCAGTGGAAGGCGGAGATGGTGCCTTCGCCGGCCATGACGGTCTGGCTTCGGACGGCGTTGCGCAATATTGCCTTCGATTACTTGCGAAAACAGCGCCGCGAGGCGAATTTGCATCAGCGGGCCTTTCAATTTGTGCCAGAGAGCATGGGCCCCTATCGAAATGCGGGGCAGGTAGCCGAGGCGAAAACCTTTTCGCTGGCGGAGCAGGCGCTATCGGTGCTTTCGGAGCGGGAGCGGGAGCTCGTGATTCTCCGCATTTACGAAGAGCTCTCGTACAAGGAAATCAGCGAAACGACCGGGCTTTCCGTCAGCAATGTCGGATTCATTCTGCACGAAGCGATGCGAAAGATGGCAAAAGCGCTTTCGTCCGGCACCCGAAAGGAGCAAGGGCCACATGATTGAACAATCTCCAAACCAGGATGAGACGGAACGCGTCGAGGAAGAAAGGCTTTCCCAGGTAGAGCGTTTTCTGCGGGAGAACGATCCCTCGAATGCGTTTCCGGAAGGCTTGTCCGAGCGGAAGCGGCGTCGGATGGTGCGGTATATGGAGCACCCGGTTTTGGCGACCATTTATCTGCACCATCGCGTTGTTGCGATTGCCTGTGCGGTGACATTTCTCGCGCTTCTGTTTGCGGCATTGGTTCGTGTTCTTTGGCATGTACCCGTGCGTCCCATGCAGCCTGTGGCGATTTATGCCGAGAAACCGCTGCCTGTTCTCAAAGAAGATCCGGAAACCATACCGGATATCGAATTGCCGGACGATGACACGGATCGCGTTTTCGACCGGATTGAAATGAATGCGGTCGAAAAACTGCAATCCGAGGCGGAAGCCAAGCATGATGCCGACCCGTTTTCCCTTCCCTAGAAGCACGATATGACCCCTGTTCTTTTGATCAGTCCCAATTGGTTGGGAGATTTTGTGATGGCTCTTCCGGCCGTTTCGCGGTTTCGCCGCGAGCATCCGGAGCTCGAGTTGCACATTCTTTGCAAGCCGTTTTTAAAACCGCTCTGGGCATGTGTAGAAGGCATTCGGGCGGAAAACGTCTTGGTTTTTCCGCCGGAGGGGTTCGGCAAGAAGAGTTTTCTGCAGACGCGCGAGACCTTTCAAATGGGGTTTGCGCTTCGAAAAAAAGGATATGCGAGTGCCTATCTCTTTCCGAATTCGTTCCGGTCGGCGCTTTTGGCGTGGCTAGGGGGAATCAAGCACAGGCGTGGAACGGGCTTGCATGCCCGGCGACTGCTGGTGAATGACGTTGTGCGGTTTTCGGCTGAAGAAAACCGGGGGCTGCATCAATCGCGCGAGTATCTCCGGATTCTGTGCGGCAGTCCGGAGGGGGATTTGAGCCAAACCGGATTTTCTTCTCGACACCCGGCTTTACCGGATTCTTGTCGTGCGTTTTTCGGGACGGAATGCTGGATTGGAGTCATTCCGGGAGCAGCCCGGGGCGACTCCAAGCGGTGGCCGCATTTTGCGGCGGCGATAGTGAAAATCGCCGAACGGCATCCGTCGGTCGGTTTTGTTCTGTTGGGGACGAAAACGGAGCGTGAGATTGGCGAGCAAGTGATGGCGCAAATCGAGGCGGCGGGGCAACGGGCTATTGTGGTGAATGCCATTGGGGAAACGCGGGATACGATAGCCTTTTTGGATGCGCTTTGCGCCTGTGCCTGCGTGCTTTGCAACGACAGTGGCGGGATGCATTTGGCTTCGGCGGCGGGGGTCCCGGTTGTTGCGGTTTTCGGGTGTACGGATCCGAAGAAGACAGGTCCGCTTGGGCGCGAGGCGAGCATCATTCAGGCCCCGGGCGTGAAGGTGGCGCGGGCGATTCGGCGAATCGATCCGAAAGCGGCTGCGGTTTTGCGCTCGATTGAGCCGGAGCGGGTGGCCGAGGCTTGCTGCGAGATCTTGCGCGCTCACGAACGGTAGGGATGCACGGAGTGGCGAGCCGCCACGGGCAAGTGGCGAGCCGCCCCGGAACCGGGGTGTGCGGCTCTGCCGCGCACATGCCGCGGACGGTGCCGCGGCGAGCAAAACGCTCAGCGTGTGCGGAATGCGAAGCAATGTGCCTTGACATGCGACGTGCGGCGGCGAGTGAGCCGCCACGGGCAAGTGGCGAGCCGCACAGACGGGTTATGGGAGGGAGGAGGTCCAGAGCTCCGGGGAATAGTCTGAGGGACACCGCCAATCGCCGCGTGGAGAGAGTGCCATTGTCCCGACTTTCGGACCATCGGGGCAGGCATTCCGTTTGAATTGCTGGGTGGCGAAACGGCGCAGAAAGACGCGCAAAGCCTCGTCGATCGCTTCGGAGGAGATGGAGGATGGGAAAGCGCGGCGAGCGAGGGCGCGGAGATTTTCCGGTGTTTCGCCGTACTTGAGGAAGTAGTACAGGAAGAAGTCGTGCAGTTCGTACCGACCGAGGATGGATTCCGTCTTTTGCGGTCCGGGGAGGAGTTCGGGGGAGACGGGCGTATCGTTGATGTCGCGCAGAATGGAAGCCGTTTCCGGATCCGATACGGAAGCCTCGTAGGCGCAAAGGTAGCGAATCAGCGATTTTGGAATGCCGCAATTGACATTGTACATCGACATGTGGTCGCCATTGTAGGTGGACCATCCGAGGGCGATTTCGCTCAAGTCGCCGGTGCCGACAAGGAGACCGGATTCGGCGTTGGCCAGATCCATGAGAATTTTCGTCCGTTCGCGCGCCTGCGCGTTTTCGTAGACGACATTATGGTTGTCTGGTTCGTGCCCGATATCCTTGAAATGTTGTTCGACGGCTTTGCAGATGGAGATTTCGCGAAGTTCCGCGCCCAGTTTTTCGGCGAGGGCGCCGGCATTCGAGCGCGTCCGGGAAGTTGTGCCGAAGCCGGGCATTGTGACGGCGAGCGTGAAGTTGCGCGGGAGACCGAGCAAGTCTGTCGTATGGGCGCAGGCGAGGAGTGCGAGCGTGGAATCGAGGCCGCCGGAGATGCCGATTACGAGTCGTTTTGCGTGTGTGGCTTCGATTCGTTTGGCGAGACCGGCTGCCTGGATGGAGAAGATTTCGCGGCACCGGCATTCTTTGGCGGCGGGATCGGCGGGGACGAACGGCGTTTCGGAGAGTGCGAGGCAGTCGAGATCGGGAGAGGGCGGCAGTTGCGGAGTATTGACGGATCGGATGGAGGATGGGACGGGCGAATCGTGAAAACTGGTCCAGGAGGCGCGCAATGCCTTGCACCAATGGGTATTGACATCGGCGAAAACGGACGAGCCCGTTCGTTCGAAGCGGTTGTTTTCTCCGAGGAGGGAGCCATTGAAGGCGATCAAAGCGTGTCCGGAGAAGACGACATCGGAAGTGGATTCGTGTACGCCGGCGCCGGCCAGCAGATAGACGGCGGAGAGACGGGCGCTTTGGCTCGTAACGAGAGTGCGGCGGTAGTCGGCCTTGGCGACAAGTTCGTTGCCGGCGGAAAGGTTGAGAATGATTTCGGCGCCACCGAGGGCGAGATTGGAGGAAGGTGGCGTGACGGACCAAAGGTCCTCGCAAATTTCGACGCCGAAAACCGGTCCATTGCCGGGGGAATGAAAGACGAGGCCGAGACCGGCTGGGATATTGTCCTGCCCTGCGTAGGAGATGGAGGAGCCGGAGAATTCGCGGCCGGACCGGAATTGGCGTTTTTCATAGAATTCGCGGTAGTTCGGCAAGTATTCCTTGAACGGCATTCCGAGGATGGTTCCGTTGGCGATGACGGCAGCGGCATTGAAGAGGCGCGAACCGATGCGCACGGGAGTACCGACGACCAAGATGGCGCGACGGCCGATTGTGGCGCGCGCCAGATCGGCGACCGCCTTTTCGGCGGCTTGCAGGAGAATCGACTGCTCGAAGAGATCGCCGCAAGAGTAGCCGGTCACACAGAGTTCCGGGAAAAGAACCAATGCGGCGGAGCGCGCATCGGCTTCCAAGTAGAGGGAGCGGATTTCTCCGGCATTGAAAGCGGGATTTGCGACTTGAAGAGCGGGAACGCAAGTGGCGACACGCGTAAAACCATTCATGGGAACGAAGGAACTCAAAGGGTGGACGGGGCGTCGGGAGCGGTTGCGGTGAGAAGGACGGGAACGGCGTTTGCCAGGTCGCGCCAATCGTGGAAGCGGCGGAGGGTGGCGGATGGCGGGATGGTGCGGTTCCACGGGCGATCGAAGAGGGCAATCGGGCAGAGCTTCCACTGTTGAAGGAGCGTGACCGAAGGCGGAGCATCCTCGATGGCGAGGGCAATCTTCATTTTCCGGAGATCGTCGGGTTGGATCGAGCGGACGGAATCGAGATTCCGGAAACGTTGGTATTTGTCGAGGTGATAGAGAGGAATCTCGCCCAAGCCGTGTGCATCGAGCCAGTTGCGGGAAGCCTCATGGCAAGAAGGATCGCGCCCCGTAATGACGAGCGGAGAAAGACCGCCCTTGTGCCAAGCCGAGATGGTTTTGCAGGCGTCCGGGATTTCCGGTATTTCCTCCAGATAGCGTTCATGGAAGATACGCATGAACTCGGGGTATTCCACCTCGCTGAGCCCGAGCGAGAAATGGAGGTCGAATTGTGTCATATCTTCGAATTCGCAGTGCCGGCCATAGCGTTCCCGGACGAGTTTTCGCAAGGTAACGTTGGTTTGGCAGATGACGTCGTCGAAATCGATATAGATGGCCATTGCGGAGGAGTGGGGTGGATGGTTTATTCCAC
>JBJEVW010000298.1:0-8320 GCA_051884735.1 Kiritimatiellia bacterium
TACCCGTTTCCCAGGAAGGAGTCAAGGGAAAGTTATTTACAGAACAGTACACTAGAAGGCGGAAAGGGCATCGGCTTCCTCCTTCGCTCCCGCAGATGAATCGCCAATGATGGGAATCACCTTTTCCGCACCATTCCGCAACCCCGCGCGATATTTGAAGGCAGCCTCGGCAAGCTGCTTGCTGCGTTCCAATGCACTGACATTGCCATTTGCGTGCATATAGCAGAAGACAGCCGCATTCCAGAGCTGTGTGCCACGCTCGTGCGTGCTCAATCCGCCACGCTTCGTGTCACGATTCTCGAGAAGAGGCCAGAAGAGAGAAACCCAATCGGCAACCGTAAGATTGGCGACTGCCACCTTCGGCTGAGATTGGCCAATCAAAAGCTCCGTCCCCGTCACGCTGACGCCTTCGATATCGTAGCGTTTGCGGAAACCTTTCTTCAACGGTCTGGTTTTCAAATCCTTGAGAATCCAAGCGCGCAAACTGATGAGCGAATCCATGCGGCCCATCGCAATCGCAAGTTCCTCCTTGCCGGCCTTGGTCAACAACTCGCCGTCCATTCGCTTGAGCTGTTCCTTGCACTTCTCGTACTGGAAGGTGTCGACAAGCTTCTGGTAGCTCTCGACAACCGAACGGACGCGAGAGATTTCCTCTTCGTCACGGGCCTTTTCAGCCGCCAGAGCCGCAGCCTTGCGTGCCTCCTCCGCCTCTGCAGCGGCTTTGGCTGCCGCCTCTTGTTCTTCGCGCTGAATGCGGTTGAGGAACGGGCGGGCATCACGCGCCACTTGCTGCTGCGCAAATTGAAGCTTGCGCAGCGCATCCTCCGCAAGAGCCAGCTGACGCTCCATTTCGGCAATATTCTGCTTGCGATGCGTTAGCGCTTCTTGACGCCGCTGGATGCTCCGTCTGGCAACCGCCTCCGGAGCATTGGCCGGAATGCTTTCAAACGGATTGCCTTCTCCCTCCAGCTCTTCGGCTGCAATCCGCTCGCAGACCCGAAGCGCATTGCGGACAATCTTCGCAGGCGGGGTCAGCCGTTCCAAAGCCTTGCCGATCAACGGCGAGACTTCTTCCGCAGGCTCTTTCCCGGCTTCCGTTTCTTCCGCCGGCGTCTCCTCGGCAGGGGCTTTCTCCGCCGCCGGCTCGGCTGCCTCCTCCGCCGCCGGAGTTTCCTCCGCCGCCGGCTCGGCTTCGCCAAGCTGCTCGAGCGCATAATCTTCCGGCTCCTTGCCCGCCGCCTTGGCTTCTTTCTTGATGGTGCCGACAATTTCCATCAACTCGCTCATCGAGGGAGACTCGAATCCAAGATCGGCCGCCATCTTCTTCGCCAAACGCGTGATGGGCGGTTCTTTCTTCGCCGGTTGCGCCTCCGCCGGCTTCTCTCCGGTGGCGGATGCAGCCGCATCGCCGGCCGGAGCAGACGCCTCAGGAACCGCTTCTTCGACCGGCTCCGGCTTCGGTGGCGGCGGCGGCTCCAAATCCGGAATCGCAAGCTCCTGACCGCGCGTTGCCGTACGGACCGTATCGATGATCGTCTTGAAAATCGGCTCCATCTTCGCATCGAGCGCTTTTGCCTTCTCGACGTTCTTCTTGATGTCGTTCTCGAGATTGATGTAAACGTCCGCCTGCTCTTCCGATGCAGCCTTCAAGGCTTCAAACTGACGGGCGTTTTCACGGGTGCTCATGACCTGATGGACAAAAAAACCGATACCACCCAAGATCAAAAGGGCAATGACGCTGAAAATCGAAATGACCGCGATTTTCAATGCGTTTCCGCCACCTTTTTCGCGACCTTCTTCCGTGCGCTCCGTTTCTTCGGCCGCCGGCGTCTCCGCTCCTTCCGCTTCTGCCGGTTTCGCCAGCGTCTGATCCTTGCGCGTCTTGAACCGGATCTTCGACTGCCCTTGCGTCATGGACTCCTTCCCGGCAGCCGCCATCTCACGCTGCTGCTCGGCCGCTTGCATTTGCCCCTTCTGGATGACAAACTTTTTCTTCGTCTTGTTCGTCATACCGCCGATGCCTTCCGAAGGAATAATAGAGCTTCCGGAATGGATGCTGTGCGTCAACTTCGGATTGCGCGGCCCCTGCTTGCGAAGCTGGGACACCTTTTCGAGGTACTTGGACATGTCGCCCAACAACGAACTGTAGTTCGGATAGCGCATGAACAAATCGTTGTACATCATCCGCGTGATGATATGCGCCGCCTCCGGCTCCAGATCGACCCGCAACTGCTCCAACGGAACGGGCGGCCCGTTAAACCGGGCGCGAATCACCTCGACCGCATCCGCTCCGTCATACGGCGGCTGGCATGCGATCGCGTGATACAGGGTGGCGCCCAACGAATAAATGTCGCTCCGGGCACTGTTGACTTTCTTCTGGATTTTCTCCGGAGCAATGTAGTACGGCGTTCCCCAAAGCTCGTCGCTCTTGCCTTGGTTGGAACGGCTCGCAATGCCGAAATCGACGAGTTTGCACTTCATGTCCGCATCAAACAGGATGTTGTCCGGCTTGACGTCGCCATGGAAAAGCCCAACGCCTTCCGCCGCTTGCAGACCTTGCGCAATCTCGTAGCCGACCCGGATCACAAAGGCCGGATCGAGCTTGACTTTGGCATCAATGAAATCCTGCAGACTGCCGCCGGGAACCAGCTCCATCTCCAGATACGGCGAGCCGTTCCACGCGCCAAACGAGTGAATCTGGGCCACATTGGGATGATTCAAACGGGCCGCACTCTGCGCCTCGTTCTTGAAAACCTCAAACGCTTTCGCATCACTCCCAAGCGCTTTCTGCATCACCTTGACCGCAACTTGGCGCCCAAGTTGCTCGTCTTCCGCTAAAAACGCCGATCCCATGCCACCCGAACCAAGATGCTTCAACAGCAGAAAATGGTCAAACCGGGCCGGAACCGTAATGGTCGCTCCACAGGTCGGACAAGGCATCTCGGAAAATGCGGGCATTCCAAGAACATCCACAGCCGAACCGCATTTCGGACATTTTGCAGTCTCGACAGGAATCGTTTGCAAGTTGTTCTCCGGACCGTTTCCGGAAGTTGTCGTTTCGCTCATCAGATAGAAAAAACTGGCAGACAGATGACAGAAATACAAGAAAAAGAACCCGAAACATTTCTCCGGACTTGACAAAAACTTGCCCCGCAAGCAACATTTGATTCCCGTTGCAGGGCTTTTGTCTTTCCAAAGCAATGCTTCGCCGAACGGAGATATTATATGCATCCTTTCCTTTTTCGTCTAGGGGGTTTTACACTCCATTCTTACGGTTTTTGCATGGCGATCGGAATTCTTTTCGCCTTTGCCGTCCTGAAAAAACTCTCATCCTCCCGCGGCTATGATCCAGATCGCTTGAGCACCTTGACAACCATCCTCGTCTTTTCCGGTATCGTAGGCGCCCGTTTGGCTTTCGTTCTCGAACACTGGAGCGACTATGCCGGCGACCGGATCGGCATCTTCCGTATCTGGGAGGGCGGTCTCATGTTCTACGGCTCCATTCTGCTCGGCGGCATTGTTCTCGCCTTGATTTGCCGCGTCTTCCAATACCAGGCTTTCGCCTTGCTCGACCTCTATGCCGTCGTCGTTCCCGTCGGCCAGATCTTCGGACGCATCGGATGTCTTTTGAACGGGTGTTGCTTCGGTCACCCGTCCACCTCCTGGTGCGCCATCACCTATCCGGCCGGGTCCTATGTTTCGCAACTGTACGGGGGCGCTCCCGTCCTGCCTTCCCAACTCTTCGAATCCGCCGGGTGCCTGCTGCTCTTTCTCCTGCTTCTCGCCCTCTACCGCACGCTCTATCGCCGCCCCGAAACGCCCCCCTCTTCGCCGACGCTCCCGAAACGCGGCACGGGTCTCGTCCTGGCCGCCTACTGCGTCGGCTATGGCATCTTGCGCTCCATCGTGGAAAATACGCGCGGCGATCCACGCCTCGCCTTCGGATCCCTCTCGATCGCACAGACCATCTCCATCGGCGGCTTTATCCTCGCCGTCGTCATCGTGCTGACGCTTCCGCTCCGCCGCCCGAAAGCGACGGAAGAAGAATAATTGCTAGAAGAGGCAATAGACGATTACCAACGCAATCGCCAGCAAAATCGCAAGCCGCGGACTGCGGGTCACATAGCCGCGCCGCTGCTGCTCCCGCTCCGGAAGCTCCAGGCTGCCCGCCGAAAAATAGGTGTACAGCCGACCCGGCGAATCGGTCGGCAATTCCGAACTGACGACCCGCCGCCGGATCCGCCCCCTGCGCGTTGTGCTGCTCTCAATGTGCGAGGATAGACTCTCCGCCAGAAACCGACGGGATCTAGGCATGGCCAGAAGCCTCCGGATCCGCCGCTTGTCCGCTTGCCGCCGCCTCCTGCCTGGCCGATTGGCTCTGCGACGCATCGCGCAATTTGCGGATTTCTTCGATGAACTGGTCGACGTCTTCGTAGTGCCGGTAAATGGAGGCGTACCGGATGTACGCGACTTCATCGATCTTCAGCAATTTCGCCATGACCGTGTCGCCAATGACTTGCGCCGGAATCTCCAGATCGAACCGGCTCTCCAGATCCTCCACAATCTCGTCGACGTAATTCTCGACTTGCTGCAGCGAAACATGGCGCTTCAACAGCGAGCGCTCAATGCCGTTGGCCAACTTGGAACGGCTGAATTCCTCCAACCGCCCATCGCGCTTGACCACCATGAGCGAATCGCGAAGCCGCTCCTCGTAGGTCGTAAACCGATGGCCACAAGCCAAACATGTGCGACGCCGCCGGACCGCCACGCCGCCACGGACAGACCGGCTGTCCAAAACCTTGTCGTTGTCTTCTCCGCACGCAGGACACTTCATGGATGATTTCCTCTCTCGTTGTTCTCTTCCGGATAATTTCCCGCAAAAAACGGAACCGGTTCTCCATTTTCCCTTTCCCGCAAAACCAACTCCGCCAAAAGCCCTCGGATCGAGGCCGGTTCGAAGCCGGACGCACCGAGTTCCTCCGGTCGGCACCAGAAAAAGACGATGGGGGCCTCCCGGCTCGAAACCGCTTCCGGATGCGCCCCGCAAAGCGTCAGCCGGAACAGGAACGAGAACTCGTAAACGGCCGACAGTCCTTCACCGTAATGATGCTCGACCGTCCCGAGATAGGCCCCTGCCTTCCCCGCAAGCCCCAGCTCTTCCCGAATCTCGCGCACCAACGCGGCGCGCGCCCCTTCCCCGGGTTCGACATGTCCCCCGGGAAGATAGGAACGCGCCTTGCCGCGCGGCCGGCACAACAAGAGTTTCCCGTTCCAAATGCACACGCCACGTGCCAAGACTTCGTGCGTGCATTCGTTGCCTTTTCCGGGAAAAACGCTTTTTTCGGAATCGATGTTTTGCGGCATTTATTTTTCGCCGGCTAGGCGCTCGTTCATCGCCTTGGCGGCGGCGCGGCCTTCACCCATGGCAAGGATGACCGTTGCCGCACCAAGAACAATGTCTCCACCGGCATACACGTTGTGCATGCTCGTCTCGTGATTCTCGTCGACAAGAATGTTGCCGCGGGCATTGGTCTTGAGTTCCGGCGTCGTCGAAGGCAAAAGCGGATTGGACGAGTTGCCGATCGCAACAACAACGCAATCGACTTCCACCTCGTATTCGCTGCCTTTGACGGCTACGGGACTGCGACGCCCCGAGGCATCCGGCTCGCCCAGTTCGTAGCAAAGGACTTCCATGCCGCGGACGACATCGTTTTCATCCCCCAGAATGCGGACGGGATTGCGCAACAGATTGAACACCACGCCTTCCTCCTTCGCATGCTCGATTTCCTCCGCACGGGCCGGCATTTCGCCCATCGTGCGGCGATAGAACAGCTGGACCGATTCGGCGCCCAGACGCAACGCCGTGCGCGCCGCGTCCATCGCCACATTGCCACCGCCCAAAATCGCCACGCGCTTCGCATGGTAAAACGGCGTGTCGGCATGCTCGGTGTCGTACGCCCGCATCAGATTGGCACGGGTCAAATACTCGTTGGCGGAAAAGACGCCAATGAGATTCTCCCCCTCAATGCCCATGAAGCGCGGCAAACCCGCACCCGACCCGATGAAGGCCGCGTCAAACCCGTCTTTCTCAAACAGACGCTTGAGCGGACGCGACCGGCCGACAATGAAATCGTTGCGGATCGTGACGCCCATCGCCTGGAGATTCTCGACTTCCTTCTGCACAATGTCTTTCGGCAAACGAAATTCCGGAATGCCGTAACTCAAGACACCGCCGGATTTCTGCAACGCTTCGAAAATCGTGACGTCGTGTCCGGCCCTGCGGGCATCGCACGCAAAGGCAAGCGACGCGGGGCCCGATCCGATGACGGCTACCTTTTTGCCCGTGGAAGCGGCAACGGCCGGCGGGACAATCGCACCCGTTTCACGCTCCTTGTCGGCGACAAAACGCTCCAGACGGCCAATCGCAACGGCCTTGCCGACGTCTTTGTGGATCTTGCCGACCGTGCACCCTTTCATGCACTGGCGCTCTTGCGGGCAGACACGCCCGCAGACACTCGGCAACAGACTCGTGCGCTTGATAATCCCGATTGCCTCGGAATCCTTGCCCTCCGCAATCGCGCGGATGAAGGCCGGAATGTCAATCCCGACAGGACAGCCCGCTACACACGGCTTGGTCGGACACTGCAGGCACCGAAGCGCCTCCAGCCGGGCCTGGGCCTCCGTATAGCCAATGGCAACTTCGTGGTTGTTGTGGATGCGCTCCCGTGCATCTTGCGCGGGCATCGGCTGCTGCGGAATCGCCATGCGCTGCGGCGCTTTCAACTCCGCTAACGGCGGCAACTTCGCCAACAACGCCTCCGCCTGTGCATTGAGTTCTTCTCGTGTCTGCATTAGCGAACCTCCTTCCGCGAAAGCGCATCCGCCGCCGCTTGCATGCGGCAAACATGGTCGCGCTCCTTCTGGCGGGCCATTTCCTCGGCCGGACGAAACGCCCGCATGCGCTTGAGCATATTGTCCCAGTCGACCAGATGTCCGTCAAAGTCCGGACCGTCGACGCAGACAAACTTCAACTTGTCGCCGACCGTGACGCGGCAACCGCCGCACATGCCCGTGCCGTCGATCATGATCGTGTTGAGCGAGACAATCGTCGGAATGCCGAACGGCTTCGTCGTGGCGGCGCAAAACTTCATCATGACGGGCGGCCCGATCGCAATCACACGATCCGGACGCGCTTCTTCACATTCGCACAACTCCTTGAGCGGAACCGTGACCAGACACTTGCGCCCGTACGACCCATCGTCCGTGCAGATGACGACCTCGTCGCAAACGGCGCGCATCCGCTCTTCGAAAATCAGCAAGTCCTTCGTGCGGGCCGCCAAAATGCCCGTGACATGATTGCCGGCTTCCTTCATCGCCTTCGCAATCGGATACACCGGCGCAACGCCAATGCCGCCGCCACACAGGACGACACGACCGTATTTCCCGATTTCGCTCGGCTGCCCCAACGGCCCGAGAACCGTCGGAAGCTCATCGCCGACTTCAAAACGGGAAAGCTTCATCGTCGACGCGCCAACCGCTTGAAACACAACCGTTATCGTTCCCGTTGCAGGATCGGAATCGGCAATCGTGAGCGGAATGCGCTCGCCCCACTGGCGATCGACTTGAACAATCAAAAACTGCCCGGCCTTGTGTTCCTCGACAATGTGCGGCGCCTCAAAGGCCATTTCCCACACGTCGGCAGACAGCTGTTTCTTGAATACAATCTTGTTCATGGTAAAATACGCCCTATCGAATCACAGGGTGAAACAATCAGACGGAAACCCGGAAATGCAAAAGGCAAAAACCTATTCGCAACGCTCGACAACGAGCTCGGGATCGATTTCCTGGCGGAGCGTTTCCTGGACATATCCTTTGAGCGTCTCCATGGCAAAAGGACACGAGCCGCATGCCCCCTTGAGGCGCATCGTAACCGTCTTTCCTTCGATGGATACGATTTCGCAGTCGCCGCCATCCTGCTGAAGCGCCTGGCGAACCATCTCGATTTTAGCACGTATTTTTTCTTCCATTGTGAATCTCTCGAATTGTATGATGAATGAAAAGGCGGAGGGCGGAAACAAAAAACGCCGCATCAAAGAACGGGCTTCGATTCGGCGGCTTTTCTGGAGCGGGTGAAGGGAGTCGAACCCTCGTATAAAGCTTGGGAAGCTTTCATTCTGCCGTTGAACTACACCCGCAACTCCGTGTCGTTGAACGGACGAATAGTAGCGAATTGCCTCCCGCACTGTCAATACCGAAAAACACCTGCACCCTTATCCCGGGAAAATCCGGAATCATTTATTCCAGGATTTCAATTTTGCCT
>JBJEVW010000299.1:0-8297 GCA_051884735.1 Kiritimatiellia bacterium
GTCCGGCAGCCAATGGGGGGCAGAGCCTGCGTCCGGCAAGAACCGATGGGGTCGGGAGATCCGGCGGGGAAAATCAGCGGTTGAGCTCTGCCAGGATCGCCTTGGCGGCATCTTCAGGTGTGAGGCCGTGCCGTTGGAGCAAATCGTTACGGGAAGAGGCGTGTTGAACGAATGTGTCGGGCCATCCGAAATGGACGATATGGGGGTGTGCGGGATGGTTGGCAAGGACCTCTTGGACGGCGGAGCCGAAGCCGCCGGTTTGCACGGCGTCTTCCCACGTAAAAAAGAGCTTCACGCCTTCATCCGCCTGTTGACGGAGGCGTTCGGCATCGACCGGCTTGGCGAATCGGACATCGACATGAATGGAGCCGATGCCGTGGCGGAGAAGAATATCCGCAAGCGCGTTTGCGTAGGCGTCTTCCGGTCCAAGAGTCCAGATTGCAACCAAATGCGGATCGGCGGTCAAGGTGCGGGAGATTTCCGCTGCGCGGCCGAATTGTACAGGAGGATCGACGGGGCATTCGAAGGGGGTGCAACCGCGCGGATATCGAATTGCGAACGGGCGGGAATTGTCGGCGATTGCGAGATCGAGCATTGCGCGCAAGTCTGCGGGCGTGCGCGGCTGGGCGATGACGATTGACGGGATTGGGCGCAAGAGGGCGATATCGAAGATTCCGTGGTGGGTGGCACCATCGCCGGGGACGACACCGGCGCGATCGAGTGCGAGAACGACGCCGAGATGTTGAAGGGCGGCATCGTGGATGACGCCATCGATGGCACGTTGCAGGAACGTAGAATAGACTGCCACGATGGGGCGCAGTCCGCCGGCGGCGAGGCCGGCGGCGAAAATCATCTGGTGTTCTTCGCAGATGCCGACATCGCGAAACTGTTGTCTATAGTCTTGGGCAAATTGCGTCAGTCCGGTTCCGGAGGTCATTCCGGCCGTAATGGCGAAAAGCCGCCGATTGGACTGTGCGCGGAGGCAGAGATGATCGCCAAAGACCTTTGACCAGGAAATTGTGCCGGCTGCGGGGGGCTTTCCGCGTCCTGTATGGATATCGAAAGGGGAGGTGGAATGCCAAGATTCCGGATTGGATTCTGCGGGCGCATATCCCTTTCCCTTTTGGGTGGAAATATGGATCAGTACGGGCAAATCGGAATCGCGAGCCGTTTCGAATGCACGTTCCAGCTGGGCGATATTATGTCCATCGCAGGGGCCGAGATAGCGGATGCCGAGTTCTTCAAAGAGTGTATTGCGGCGATGGAGGAAGAGGGATTTGATGCGGCTCTCGAGCAGATGGTAGTGTTCGCGAAGCCAAACCATCCGGAGCCGTTTGATGCCGCGCAATCCGACGGTTTCGATGTTTTTCTTCCAGCGATTGTAGCGGGCGGAGAGCAACATTCGGCTGAATGTTCGCGACAGAGCGCCGATTGGGCGTCCGATTGACATTTGGTTGTCGTTGAGGACGATAATCAAGCGGCGTGTCGTTTCGCGGACATTGTTCAGGGCCTCGAGCGAGATGCCATTGCAGATGGAGGCATCTCCAATGATGGCGACGACCTGTTCATCGGAAGGGCCGGTTCGATCGCGGGCGGCGGCGAGACCGAGGGCGGCGGAAATCGTATTGCCGGCGTGGCCGGAGCCGAATGCGTCGCAGGGGGATTCCGCCCGTTTCTGGAATCCGGAGAGACCATCGGTGCTGCGGAGGGTTTGGAAGCGATTGGCGCGGCCGGTCAGCAGCTTGTATGCGTAACTCTGGTGGGAGACGTCGAAAAGGAGTTTGTCTTTCGGGGGATTGAAGACACGCAGAAGAGCGATGGTCAATTCGATGACGCCGAGATTGGAAGCGAGATGGCCACCCTGTTTAGAGACCGTCTGCAAGATTTCGGTCCGCAATTCCGTTGCGAGGATGGAAAGCTCTTCGGGGGATAGAGATTGAAGGTCGCTTGGAGCGTGGATATGGGGCAGAATTTGCATACGGAACGAATCGTTGGCGAACAGCTAAATTATAGCGCATGCACCGGATCGGGGCAATACAAGCGCTTTGGCATCTCAGGGCAGGGGCGACGCATTTGAAGCAACACCCGTTTTGAATGCGTAGATGATTGAGGCGTCGCATTCACCATGTAATCAACGGATTGTCAGCAGAAGAACTAAATGCGCCGGTCCTGGAAATCACGCGAGCCTTTTTCATGGGCGGTGTGTGTGGAGTGGCTATTTCACCTTCGGCGGAAGGGGTGGAGAAGCGATGCGCAAGGTCAAGTTGGACCCCGTGGCGGTGCAATTCTTGAGGGAAAGCGTGTATGTTGCGGAAGGGGAGAGGGGAAGGGCGGGGAAATAGACGGCGCGCCGGGGGCCGGAACGGAGAGGGGCGGAGGCAACGACGGCGTTGTCTTGGCGGAGTTCGGCGCAAGCGTCCGGGGCCGTGGTGGAGACGTTGTCGAGAATTGCGCGCGCGAGGAGGGATCCGGAGGCGGAGGCTCCGGGCGTATCATCGGCGGCTCGGGCGAAGCGTGCGGCGGCGCGCATGGTTTCATCGAGACCGACGGGATTGCGGTTCAGGCGTACTTCCGGGAATTGTTCGATTACGATATCGGGAATTGCGCGGGAGAAAGCTTGTTCCAGATATGGAGTGGTAATTCGATGGAAAATGTAGGCCTCGGTCCGGACGATTCCCGGGGCGAATGGGAACCGGACGCTGCCGGGTTTTTCGCGCCAGGAGGAGAGGGTGAAGCGCATATAGGAATCGTGGCTCATCAAGACGGAGAGACCATTTGTCGAGGGGCGTTCCGTGAGGATGTTGCAATAAGGGAAGCGCCGAGAGCCGGGCGAGAGGAGATTTTCGGGCGGGAGTTGGTGTTCGCCGGGAGCGGAAACGCAGAGACGTCCCCCCTCGTCTTCCGGGGCGGCGTTTGGTTGCGGATAGCAACCGAAGACCGCATTGGCGAGAACTTCCTGCGAAGGATGGCCAAAGAAGGGCATTTCGCCGATGCGCCCGGGGAAAACGGTCCGAAGGCGGGCATTGATTTCATCGTAGAGGAGAAATGTGCCGAATGCGTTGAGGTGGTGATCGACCTTGAAGTAGACCTCTTTTCCGTCATCGAGGGCATTTTTCAGGCGGTCGTGGATAAAGAGGACGTTGTTTTGGATATCGGCTGCGGCGATTGCATTCTGGATTTGTCTGGCGACACTTGGCCCCCGGTGTGCGCGGATGTAGAGCGGAATTTTATCGATACGGACTTGCGCCTTGACGGGAGTCGGAACGAGCAGCCAAAATGCGCCGTGTGCGGCGCACCATTCGCGGCGGCCGTCGAAGAGGTCGAGCCAGGCTTGGATTTCGCGGGGCGAAAGTTCGAATGCTCCGAGATAGTCGTCGAGTTCCGGCCAATCGGCATCGCCGCGGCGGAATATCCAGCCATCCACGCCGGGGACTTCCCGTCCAACGGGGGTTCTCAGGATGTCGAAGAGGAAATTGCGATATTTCAGGAGCAGTTCGGTACGGTATGCGTGATGGTCGTTGTACCAAGCTTCCATGCCGCGGCCCCATTCGCGAACAGGCGTCTTCTTGAAATCCGGCAAAGGATCCGGTTCCCGGTTTTCGAAAGACGGAAAAGGCTGGAAAGCCGGCTTTCCAAAGAGCATGGCGGAGAACTTCGCGACCGGAAGCGCGCACAAGGCAACGCCCCAGAAGAACAAGAAGAGAAGCTGGACGAGTTTCCGCGTCATGGAATCAGAACCGGAAATAGAGGAATGGGTTGTAGGAATTGCCAATCAGGAAAAGGATGGAAAAGAGTCCGATGACGGTTGCGAGAATCGACTTGACAATCAAGGTCGCATTGGTGCCGCAGAAGCGGAGGGCGATACGGTGAAGAGCCGGGACGACGGGATAGGAGAGGATGACACCGGCGATAAGCGCCAGTTGAAGGCGGAATGTGCAATCGAGCCAAAGGGTGCGGGAATCGGGAGAGACAGGGAGGAGACCCAGAAGCGATTTCCAGATGGTTGCAAAGGCGAGTGTCGTTTCCGAGCGGAAGAAGATCCAGCCGGCCATAAAGACGAAAATCGTGTAGACGTGCCCGAGGAGGAAAAGCGGAATCCGTTTTGCGGCAAGGGTTCCGTTTTTGGGGCGATGGGCGAGCATTCGTTCAAGGAGAAGGAAGAGACCATGCCAAAGCCCCCAAACGACAAACATGATCCCGGCGCCATGCCACAAGCCGCAGAGTGCGAAAACGGCGAGACCATTGATGCCGGCGCGGAGTTTTCCTTTCCGGTTTCCGCCGAGGGGGATGTAGAGGTAGTCCCGAAACCAAGTCGAGAGGGAAATATGCCACCGCCGCCAGAACTCGCGGACGGATGCGGAGCAATAGGGATGGAGAAAGTTTTCCGGGAAGGAGAATCCCAGCATGCGGCCGAGTCCGATTGCCATATCGGAGTATCCGGAGAAATCGTAGTAGATTTGCAGGCTGTAGCAGAGAATGCCGAGCGCGGTGAGCAGTGGCGGCATGCCTAGACCTTTGCCGGCCAGATTCCATACGCTATCGGCCATCGAAGCAACGGTATTGGCGACGAGAACCTTTTTGCCGAGTCCGAAAAGGAAGCGGCGAAGACCGGAAGCGATGGCATCGAGGGAGACCGTCCGTTGCCGGAGATTTGTTTCGATATCGGCGTAGCGGACGATGGGACCTGCAACCAGTTGCGGGAACATTGTCACGTAGCAGGCAAAATCGATGATGTTGTCGGCCGGTTTCGTTTCGCGACGATAGACATCGATTCCGTAACTCATGGCCTGGAATGTATAGAAGCTGATTCCAAGGGGAAGAAGGATATGCGGGACAGGGATACCGATTCGGAAAAGAGCGTTGACGGATTCTGCGAGAAAACCGGCGTACTTGAACCAACCGAGAAAGCAGAGATTGGCTGAAACCAGAAATACAAGCGCGAGTTTACGGCTACGTTCCTCTTTGCGCGAATCGATGATGCGTGCGAGCAAATCGTTGACGAGAACGCTCAAGCAGAGCCATCCGACACCGAACCCCTCTCCCCAGAAATAGAAAAAGAGGCTGGCAAGGAGCAGAATGGCATTGACCGGACGCCAAGACATTTCCGCACCGATTCTCCGTGCGCGCCACGCAAGCATCCAACCCGAAAGCCAGCAAGCGCCCAACACTGCCGGAAGGAAGACGGTCAGAAAGAAGAGGGTGCTGAATACCATTGGCGGAGGGGCAGGCTAGGGAAGTTGAGCAGCGGCGAGGAGATTGGCCAGAGCGTAGACGGCAGCGGTTTCCACGCGAAGGATCCGGTTTCCGAGGGAAACGGGGATTGCGTTGGGGAGGGCGATCGCCTCTGCGAGTTCATCGGGAGAGAAATCGCCTTCCGGTCCGATGAGGAGAGCGGCTTTCGAACCGTACGGAACGGGTTTGTTTTGGAGCGCCTGTGCGATGGGGGCGGCATTGGGAGCGATGGCTCCAACGAAAACCGGGCCGGGAAAATCGCGCATCAATTCGATTGTCTGTTTCCAATCGACGGCAGGCTCGAGGGCGGTTTCCCATGCGGCGTTGCATTGGCAGAGGGCGGCGTCGAGGATTCTCTGCCAACGTTCGGGGCGATCGCCCTTTTTCAAGTGGGCGACGGTACGGGCGGAGAGAACGGGGCGCAATTGGGCGGCACCCAGTTCGGCAACCTTTTCGAGCAGCCAATCCATGCGGGACGGCTTTGCCACGCATTGAAACAGCGTAATGAAAGCCGGTGGCGGCGGAAGTTCGAGAATGGTGCCGTCCGGTTCGAGGAGAACCTCGCGATGGGAGAGGGAGGAGACATGCGCATCGCGGGCGAGGCCGTTGCCGTTGACCAGCCGGACGGCGTCGCCGCGTTTCGCGCGCAGAACATCCCGGAGATGGTGCGCGGCCTCTGCCTGGAGAGAAAAGACACCTGTTCCCGCAGTGGGAAAGTCCGTTTTCAGCAAAATGCAGTGCATTCCGGCCAGGGTGTTGTTGAGCGGTGCGTTTCAGTTTTTCTCCGCGTTTCGCAGATCGTCTTGCATTTTTGTGAATGCAGCGATCCGGTCGCGAAAAATTTTGGCTTTCGGATAGGAGCGTTCCTCGTCGAAAGACGCATTGCGGAAGGCTTCCATGGCGGCCTTTTGTCCGGTTGACAGGCGGGCCGGGATTTCGATGGCGATCCGGACGATCAAATCGCCTGTTCCGCGATTGTTCATCATGGGGCAACCCTTATTGCGAAGGCGATAGCTCATGCCTTGCGATGTTCCGGGGGCGATTTTGAGGCTGGCGATTCCTTCGGGGGTCGGTACGGAAACGGTGCCGCCGAGCGTTGCAAGATCGGGAGGAACGGGGACCTCGACAATCAAATCATCCCCTTCTCGCTGGAAGAGGTCATGTTCCTTTACATGGAGAATGATATGCAAATCGCCATTCGGGCCACCGCGCATGCCGCCACAGCCCCGTCCGGAAATGCGCAAGTGCGTACCGGTTTCGGCTCCTTTTGGGATATGAATGAAAATTTTGGATGTTTCCCTCACCCGTCCGGTTCCTCGGCAGGACGGACAAGGGGTTGCGACAATGGTGCCCTCGCCATGGCATACGGGGCAAGCCTGGCTCATCTGAAAGAATCCACGGGAGACGGAGATATGGCCGGTGCCGTGGCATTGTTTGCAGGTTTCGCGCTTTGTTCCTTTGGCGGCACCCGTTCCTTGGCAATCGGGGCAATCCTTTTCGTATTGAATCGCAATCGACTTTTTAGAGCCGACCAGAATGTCTTCCAAATCCACCTCGATATCGCAGCGCAAGTCTTCACCGCGTTTTGGGGCATTGGGGGACTCTGTCCGTTCGGATGCTCCGCCTCCGAAGAATGCATCGAAGAAAGAATTTCCGCCGCCGCGGCGACCGCCACCGGCGGATCCACCGAAAATGGAGGCGAGCATATCTTCCAAATCGGCTCCATGAGAGAAATCCCGATCGAAATTGAAACCGCCCGGACCGAATTGGGAGCGCATACCATCGGCACCGAAGCGGTCGTATTGGGCGCGCTTGTTCGGATCCGAGAGCACTTCATAGGCTTCGGAGCCCTTTTTGAACATTTCTTCGGCTTCCTTGTTTCCCGGATTGCGATCGGGGTGATACTTCATCGCGAATTTGCGATAAGCCTTCTTGATGTCATCGGCGGAGGCGTTTTTCTCCACGCCGAGGATTTTGTAGTAGTCCTTTTCCTCGTTCATACATTACGCCTCCGTTTCCGTTTTTTCCGGATTGGATTCGGTTTCGGCTTTGGTTTCGGTGTCAGCGGGCGCTTGTTCGGCGGGCTGTTCTTTTTCCGGAGCCGGAGGAGGAGGGGGCGGATCTTCTTCGCGTTGGACAACCACCTGCGCAGCGCGCAAGACCTTGTCGCCCCGCAGATAGCCTTGCCGTTGCAGGAAGAGAACCGAGCCGGGCTTCTTTCCGGGGATTTCGAGGATCGAAACGGCTTCGGCGAGATTGGGGTCGTATGGTTTATCCACCATTTCCGGCATGGCGACAATACCCTGTTTTTCGAGGAATGCGAGCAACTGGCGATGGGTCAACTCGAATCCTTTCAGATAGGGATTGCCGTCTTCGGCTTTTTGTCTGAGATTGGCCAAAGCGCTATCCATGCCATCCATGAGGGGGAAGAAATCCTTGAGGAGTTTATCGACGGCCTCGTTTATCTTCGATTCGAGATTGCGTTCGGTACGGGCGCGATAAGCTGCATGCTCCTCGTTGATTTCGGCGATTTTCGCCTTGAATTTACTGTTGGTTTCTTCGATGAACTTGGCCTGTTTTTCTTCGGCGATTTTGCGGTAGTTGTCAAAATCGGCATGCATGGCAGCGATTTTTTCGTTGGCTTCGGCCAGTTCTTTTTTTGCGGTCTCAAGCTCCTCTTTGATTTTCGAAGCATCCTCTTGCGCTGCTTTTTCTTTCTGTTCGGCGTCCTCGATGATGGCTTCTACTTCGTCTCTGAGTTCTTGTTCTTCTTGTTTATCCATGAAATACTCCCGGAACGTTAGCTTCTGATTGGACTTCCGCCGGTTTTCTCGACGTTTATCGATTCTCAAGGCCTTTTCAAGCAAGCGTTTTCGCTGTGTTTTTTTCATGGAAAGGTTGGAGAAAGTGTTCGTATTTCGGGAAAACAACAGGCGTTCGTCCGGAAAGTCTATATGTAAGGCAAAAGTCTACCATTTACGCTAGAGGAGGTCAAAGAGCGCGCAGTTTTCACCCTTATCCCGGAAAAATCTGTGGCTTCCAGAAGTAAACTTGGTTTTAGTAGT
>JBJEVW010000300.1:0-2023 GCA_051884735.1 Kiritimatiellia bacterium
GGTCAATTCCTTTTTGCAGTAGAAACGGACGGCGGCGGCGAGATCTCGCGGTTCGCGGCGGTGGTAAATGCGCAGGGCATCGAATTGGCGGCGTGCACGCGCGTTGAAATTCATGTCGACACGTGCGAATTCCTCTTCGAGAACGGGAATGTCAAGGTGGCTGATGCCGAAACCTCCGATATCGCAATCACGGAAGAAGTTGTAGATTTCCTTCGCCTTGTCGGCGAATGTCGGCGCCGACTTGACCAAATCGTCGGTAATTCCGTGAATGGCGATGGATTCGATCGGAATGGGAATGGTCGGATTCAGAAGCCATGTTTTCCGGTATTGCCGGCCATCCGGGTGGAGTCGAATGGCGCACAGTTCGATGATTCGATCTGTGGCGGGATTGAGTCCCGTGGTTTCGATATCGAAAATCACGAGAGGTTTATCAAGATGAATGAAGTCCATGTCCCCTTTAGAGTATCAAAAGGCTTTCCGGCTGCATAGGGCGAAAGAAAGATTCTTTTCGAAGGGTGTTTGTGCCGGAGAAATGTCCGTCATATGACGTTATCGTGTTGGGCGGTGGAGGGAAGGGTTTCCGGGACGTGTTCTGCGGTCGAAAGGTGTTCCAAACGCTCTTTGACGTAGGCTTGGATGAGAGAGCAGATGGCTTCCAGGGAAGCGGTTGCGGTATTGATGCAAAGATCGTAGGTTTCGGTTTCACCCCAGTTGCAATTGGTGAAAAAACGGTAGTTCGATTTCCGGTTTTTCTCGATCCGTTCGATTTCCCTGCGGGCGTCCTTGGCAGAAAGATTTTTGCGTTGCATGATCCGTTCGATGCGGGTTTGCAGGGGAGCGTAGAGGAAAATGCGAAAGACGTTAGGACGGCCGGAGAGGGCAAAATCGGCGCAGCGTCCCAGAATGATGCACGGCTCTTTGTCGGCCAGTTCACGGATGGTGCCGAGTTGCGCCTCGAAGAGTTGTTGACCCAACGGGCGCTGTTGTGCGTGAGCGGGAGCGGCCCATGCCGACAGAAAGAGATTTCGTGCGGTTTTTTCATCGTAGGATTCGATGACTTCGCGCGGAATGCCCGTCCTTTCGGCACAAAGCGCTATCAGTTCCCGGTCGTAAAAGGGAATGCCCATTTGGCGAGACAGTTCTTTTCCGACTTTGAATCCGCCGCCTCCCAATTGACGTCCCAGCGTAATGACAAAATGATTGGCCATGACAATCTCCTTGTTTGTTGAAGGGATGCGTTCGAGGAAGGGAAACGCGCATCCTTTTCGGGCCTTATCATAGCACAAAGTAACCGCAGTTGAAAAGGCGGTGGCTTGCCTCTGGCGGTGGCAAGCCGCCACAGGGGCGGGAGATCCAACAGCCGGTAATGGCGCCAAACAACCGAAGGAGCGCAGGATGTGGCTGGTAGAAAAAAAAACGCCAGCCGAAGAAAACGACTGCGTTCTGTTGGTGCCAGAGGTGGGAGTCGAACCCACACGTCTTTAAGGGACGGCGGATTTTGAGTCCGCTGCGTCTGCCATTTCGCCACTCTGGCTTATGAGGAAACGGGGATAATCCTATCAAATTGTCCGATGGAAGGCAAGCGTTTTTCCAACCTTTCCGTTTTATTCCGTTTTTTCGTCGTATGCAGAAGTCAATACACCGAATCAGGAGCGTGTCCTTCTGCATGCTACGCGAGTTCTTCGATTGATTTTATCCTGGCAGGTAGCATTGGACTATCTGTGCCAGAAATGCTCAAGAGGAGGTGAGATGAAGAGCGAAAAGATCAAGAAACTTGTGGTAAAGAGCAAAAATGCTGTTGTTGCGTTCATGCAGCGAAAGGAGGCGTTCCCGCCAACGTCTGGTCTTCGTACAGCGCGTTTTCTAACACGGACGGCTGAACAATCATCCTTTAGACGTCCGTGACATGGACAACAAGCTCCGTGTATTTCATCGAGCGCATGGCAGGGTGTTGCCAAAAGAGAAGGTTGTAGGAGAAGGGGATTGGGCGTGTATTTGGGAATAGAAAAATTCGTGGCTTGCC
>JBJEVW010000301.1:0-2011 GCA_051884735.1 Kiritimatiellia bacterium
TCTTTATAGGGGGTAAACTACTACTAAAACCAAGTTTACTTCTGGAAGCCACACCTAATGCGTCAACCCTGTGCGGTCGGGTTGGTTTTCTTGCGAATGACGGCGGTTTTTGATAGGCTTTTCGAGCCTTATTCCCGTATTCTCGCCATGTCTAACACATTGAATTCCCCTATCTTTTTGGTTTTGTCGGCCCCTTCCGGAGCCGGAAAATCCACATTGATCCAGATGCTCCGCAAAGAGTTTCCGGCATTTGTTTATTCTGTTTCCTGCACGACGCGTGCACCGCGCGGGCAGGAGAAGGATGGGGTTGCCTACCATTTTCTGACGGACGAAGTCTTCAACGCGAAAGTCGCGGCGGGGTTGTTTTTGGAGCATGCGGTTGTTCATGGGCATCAATACGGCACATTGCGCTCGGCGGTCGAGGAGCCGATGCGGAGCGGGCGCTCGATTTTATTGGATATTGATGTCGAAGGAGCGGCCCAGGTTCGCAAGATTGTTTCGAAGGAGCCGGACGACTCGCTCTTGAAACAGGCCTTTTGCGACATTTTCATTGACATTCCGGACATGGAGGAGCTTCATCGCCGGCTGATCCAGCGTGCGGAAGACGCCCCGGATGTCATAGAGAAGCGGTTGGCCAATGCGCAGGGAGAGAGGGCGCATCGCTTTGATTTTTCCGCCATCATCGTCAATGACATTTTGGACAGGGCGTATGCAGACCTTCGCCGGCTTGTCTTGGCCAAGACAAACCGCTAGGCGGGCGTCCTGAAGCTAGGCTTCGGCCGGTTGTTTTCTAGTTTCCCTTTTTTGTTTCATTTTCACAAGTTGTTTTTGACATGACCCCTTCGCCGAATTCTCCACTTGCCGGCAAGCACATTGTTCTTGGCGTAACCGGATCGATTGCGGCTTACAAGGCCTGCGAGTTGACGCGTCTGTTGATCAAAGCGGGTGCGGAAGTGCGTGTTGTGATGACGAAAGCGGCGTGCGAGTTTGTGGGGCCGTTGACCTTCCAGACCTTATCACGCTATCCGGTGGAGTCGGATTTGTTTGATCGGCGCGGCAGCTGGTGTCCAGAGCATGTTTCGTTGGCGGACTGGTGCGATTTGTTTGTGATTGCACCGTGCACGGCGAATGTTCTGGCGAAGTTGGCACATGGGCTGGCGGACGACTTGCTGTCGAGTCTGGCGTTGGCGTGCCGCAAGCCGAAGTTGATTGCGCCTGCGATGAATGTCGGTATGCTGGAAAATCCTGCAACCGAGTCGAATATTGCGTTATTGCGGGCGCGTGGCATACGGGTGATGGAGAGCGATTGCGGCGAATTGGCGTGTGCGACGGAGGGGAAAGGGCGGATGCCGGAGCCGGCGATGGTGTTTGCGGCCATGGAGGAGAGTCTATGAGTTCTCCTGCGACGATTCTCCTGTATGATACGCAAGCGGTTTCTCCAGTGCGCAAGTATTTGGAGGGACCGGATCGGATTGTTGTTTCCGTATCGAGCGTTCCGATGGCAGTCCATGCCGCCTCGACGATGGTCTTGGCGATGTTGGTATTGGACTATTCGGTTCCGAAAGACGAATTGCAGAAGATTTGTCAGATTGCCCGGATTGCATCGCCGGCGATTCGATTGATGCTGTCGGCGGCGAAAGTCCAAGAGCCGATGGTTCGCAAGACGATGGAATCGCTGGGACTACCGGGAATTTTTGTTGCGAAGCCGTGGGTGCCGATCCATGTCCGCAAGCAAGCCAACGAGTTGCTAGATGCGTGGCGGCGGGATTCCTCGTCCTCTGCGGGGGTGGAGTCAACCTCTCCCAAGAAATTGCAGGCAATGGAGACTAGGCGGCTCGATACTGAGGCATCGGGAGGCGGGTTGCGCGGGCCTGATCCGAATCTGTACGAATTGCAGGACGTTCTGGGGTCCGGCGGAACGGGAACCGTGTTCAAGGCGCGCGACCGGTTTCTGGACATGGAGGTTGCGATCAAGTTGATCAATCCGGAACTCATCAACGGCGAAGACGTC
>JBJEVW010000302.1:0-2005 GCA_051884735.1 Kiritimatiellia bacterium
TTCCCGTCTCAAGCAGCAGGTCAACAAAACCTCCCGCGCAGACCACCGTACCATCATGGATACCATGATTCAGCTCTTTGCCCAGTATCGATCCACCCTCGAAAAGCAGTCGATGGGCTTCCGCATGACAACATGGGACGAAAAGCTTCTCAAGTATGGCCATCGGTTTGAGACCGAAATGATGGACATTTCCGTCAATATTCCACTTGAAAAAGCCCTCGATCTCGGTTGGGAAATCCTTGCGGATTGCTTCGATCCTTCCGAGACCGGCATCCGCTCAGAAATGATTGAAAAGTATTGGCCGAAAAAGGCATAAACCAACTCTCGATTCACATGCTGTCTAGAGAGGAGGCTGCCAATGGCAAAAGTTAAACTGACAAAAACGGAGTTGAAGGCCCAAAAGGATGCGTTGGCTCGTTACCAACGGTTCCTGCCGATGCTCCAGCTCAAGAAATCCCAGCTTCAAATGGAACTGCAGGGGATGCGTGCTCGCGCAGATGAACTTGCTCGTCAACAGGACTCACTTCGGAAGGAAATGACTTCCTGGATTGGACTTTTTGCAGACGAATCCGCAAAAATCCCTCTGACCGTCGAAAAGGTTCGTCTCCACTCCGGCAATATCGCCGGCGTTGTCATCCCGATTTTCGATGGCGTGGACGTTCTCCGGGACGACGTCGATTTGTATGAAACGCCCGCATGGATCGATGATGCCGCAGACGCCGCCGAACGGCTGATTGCTTTGCGCGCCGAACGGGATATCGCCCTTCGACAGGTCGAGTTGATTGCCGAGGAACTCCGTACCACCTCCCAGCGCGTCAACCTCTTCGAAAAGGTGAAAATTCCGGAATGCAAGGAAAACATCCGTGTCATCAATGTCGCAATCGGCGATGAACAAACCTCCGCCGTTGCCCGCGGAAAAATCGCCAAGGGGCGTGGAAAGACCGCCACCGAACCAGATACGCCGCCGTCTCACGGAAAGGAGGTCGCTGAATGATTGTCCCATTGAAAAAAGTTACGCTTTTCTGCTTGGAAAGCGAAAAGAGCGAAACGCTTGCACGCCTCGCCGATTTGGGGATGATTCACATTCTGACCGATGCTGCCGCTCCCGAAAGCCCCAGTCGCACACGCGCACACGATGACGCCCTCGCTGCCGAACGCGCCGTAACCGCCATTCGCAGCGCCGCCGCATTGGGTCTCGGAAAAGAAGAGACACTCGTCCTTCGCCCAGCTTCCATCCATTTGCACGAAAATACACCCGATATCGTACGGCGTGCAAACGAATTGGCCGATGTCTGCTGCGCCGCTTCGGAAGAAGTTGAATCTCTCTCCAAAACGATTGCCCGCTATCTCCCGTTCGGCTCCTTCGATCCCGCGCTGGCCCAAAGCATCAAAGAACAGACCGGACGCTCCGTCTTCCTCTTTACCGCCCCGGAAAAGATGGTGATGCCGGAAGTCGAGGACGGTTGTTGCGAAATCTTGGCTGCAAACCATTCCGACAAGATGGTTTGCGGTGTTTGGATCGGCAAAACACTTCCCGAAGGCCTGACGCCGATTGCACTGCCCGCCGAACCGCTCAACCAAACCCGCAAGCGCTACTTGGAGGCATTAACCCGCAAATGCAAGGCCGTTGAAGCGCTCGCCGCCTTGAAAGGCGAACTTTCTGCCGTCGAACAAGCCGCAAAATCCGCCAGCGAGGCAAACTCTTTTGCACTTGCGCTTGAGGCTATGAAGGCAGTCGGCCCCATCGCCCACATCACGGGTTATGTCGATGCACGAAAGAGCGAAACATTGCTCGATGAGGCCCGGAAACGCGAATGGGGAATGTTCCTCCGCGATCCGATTCCGGAAGAAAATCCCCCAACCCTCCTTGAACCGCCGAAAATCTTCCGCCCGGTTCTGGCAATCTTCAAGGGGTTGGGGATTTTGCCTTGCTACACGGAAACCGATATCTCCGTTCCCTTCTATGCTTTCTTTACCATCTTCTTCGCGATGCTGATCGGCGACG
>JBJEVW010000303.1:0-2001 GCA_051884735.1 Kiritimatiellia bacterium
TCAGCGGAAGCGTGTGCGGGGCGGCGCGAGCCGGGAGGCCCGGCGGCCAATCATCTTACCTACCGCAACGGGGCGCGCGAGGGGTGAGGGGAAAGGCTGCGGGGAGGGGTTATGGGGCCGATTGTGCGCTTAGGGCGGCGAGGCGGCCGCTCGCCCAAGCCCAGGAAAGATGATAGCCACCGCAGATGGCATCGACATCGATGGCTTCACCGGTCGCGAAGAGATTTTTGATGTGGCGGCATTCAAGGGTGTTTGCTTTCCATTCGCGCAAGGAGAGACCGCCGCTGGAGACCATTGCCTGGCGGAGGGATTCTGTGCGGCCGATTTCGAGCGGGAAGGCGGCGCACGATCCGGAGAGGGTGAGAAGCTGGTTGCGGCGAAGTTGGCAATTGCGGCAATCGGGTTGGATGGAGGAAATTTCGCAAAGGGCATCTGCGAGGGAGGCGGGAAGGAATTCGGCGAGGGTTGTCCGGACGAGACGGGTGCCTTGGTTGCATCGGGCCGTTTCGAAGATGGTGCGCCATTCGGCGGAATCGGCATGATCGGCGAGCCAGGAAAGGTCGGCAACCGGTTTTTCGGCGTCTTGCGGTGAACGGAGTTCCAAGATAGCGGCGATGGAGGCGCAAGCGTTGAGGGCGGCGGGTCCGCTCAGACCGGAGCCGGTCAAGAGAATGCCGCCGCGAAAGACGAGATGCTTGCCGCCGGAGAGTCCGGGTTGGCCTTTTCGCAGGCGGATTTCCGCCATGGGGAGGGTGACGCCGGAAAGGCGGGAAAGCGGGATTTCGCGGTTTTTGAAAAAGAGGGCGCCGAGGGCCGGCGCGGGGGGAATAGTGGAAAGACCGAGGGATTGGGCGAGGCGCCACGCGGCGCCATCGCTGCCGAGTCCGGGACGTGCGGCTCCGCCACAGGCGAGGATGACGCGGTCGGCCGGCAGGGAGCGGCCGTCAGCGGTTCGTACACCGGAGACGGCACCGTTGTGCGTCAAGATTTCCACGACTTCGCAACCGGTTTCGATTTGCGCGCCAGCCTTTTGCGCGGCATTCAGGAGAGCGTTGCGAATGGTTTCGGCGCGTTCTGTTTCGGGGTAGCAACATCCATTGGATTCTTCTTTGCAAGGGGCGCCGATTTGGGCAAACCAAGCCAATTGGGCGGACGGGGGAAAGGCTTGCAAGGCGGGGAAAACGAAACGGCGGGCCGCGCCGGAGTTGAAGGCTTCGGCAATCTCATCGGGAGATCCGGCATGGCAGAGATTGCAGCGTCCGCCACCCGTAACCAGGATTTTGCGGCCCGGATCGGGAAGTTTTTCGAGGATTTGGGCGTTGCGGGAAAAGGCGGCGGCGGCGAGTCCGGAAGCTCCGCCTCCAATGATGATGGTTTTCATACGTCGATTGTTTTTCCTCATTATCCGATTCCGGCGGATTTGCGCAACTGCGCGCGGGTTGGCGGCACGAGTCGGGAGGCCCGACAGCCGATTATCGTGCCCTACCGCAACGGGTATGCGATATTGCGCATGCGTCAGGAGGCGAGTCGGGAGTCCCGAGTGGCGAGCCGCCACGGAGTCGGGAGTCCCGACAGCCGATCATCTTGGTCGCGATATTTTTAACCACAAAGGAACACAAAGAGCTTTTGAGCGGGATGGATAGGAACACAAAGGCCAAGGAATCAGGAAGAGAAAACCACAAAGAGATTTTGGGGGTTCTTCGGGCGCATTTTGAAACCCTAAAAATTGTTGCTTTTCTCTCGTCCGCGGTGGCTCACCGCCTTTGTGTGAAACAAATAAATCCGTGTGGCTTTGCGGGTGTGGTGGCTCTGCGTCTCTGCGTCTCTGCGTTGTTCTCTGCGGGAAAATAACCCGCGTATGCGCGGTGCGCGGGTTGGCGGCGCGTGTGCGGGGTGGTGCGCACGGGCGTGTGCGATGGAGCGGCATGGCCGGTAGGGCGCGATGTCCCATCGCGCCGCAGGGTAACGTGCGTCGGCTTTGCGTGCGTAATCGCTCTGCCT
>JBJEVW010000304.1:0-2001 GCA_051884735.1 Kiritimatiellia bacterium
GAACGCGCCGGAGGATACCTCGGCAAAACCGTGCAGGTCATCCCCCACATCACCGACGAAATCAAAAAGGCAATCCAATCCGCCGAGTCCGATGACGTCGATATCGTGCTGACCGAAATCGGAGGCACCGCCGGCGATATCGAATCCCTTCCGTTCTTGGAAGCCGTTCGCCAATATATCCTCGAGGCAGGCGTCGGAAATGCAATCGTCATCCACCTTACCTTGCTTCCCTTTATCCGGGCCGCCGGAGAGCTGAAGACCAAACCTTCTCAACAGTCCGTCGCCGTTCTGCGGAATATCGGCCTTATTCCGAATATCCTTGTTTGCCGTACCGAAATTCCCATGGAAGAGGACCATCGCAGAAAATTGGCTCTCTTCTGCAATGTCCCGACCGATCTGGTGATCGAAGAGAAGGACGTGAAACACTCCATCTACGAGGTTCCGCCGGAACTCGCTGAACAGGAACTCGATACAAAGGTTCTCGATCTGCTCCGGCTCCCGGTCCATCGCCTCGACCTCTCCTCTTGGGACGATATTCTCGATCGCGTCCTTCATCCCACCCGGACATGCCGCATCGCCCTTGTCGGGAAATACACCTCGGTCCGCGATGCCTATAAATCCGTCTACGAGGCGCTCGAACATGCCGGTATCGCGACTCGTGCCCATGTCATCGTCGATTCGATCGAGGCGGAAGAACTCGAAAACTCGACCGACCGACTGAAAGAAGCGGATGGGATTCTCGTTCCCGGTGGCTTCGGGAATCGGGGCGTCGCCGGGAAAATCAAGGCCATCCAATACGCTCGCGAAAACAAGATTCCTCTCCTCGGCATTTGCCTTGGCATGCAATGCATCGTCATCGAATTCGCCCGAAACGTCGCGGGATGGAAAGATGCCGATTCAGCCGAATTCTCCTCCTCGACCCGCCACGCCGTCATCGATCTCATGGAGGACCAGCGCGGCTTGACGCAAAAGGGCGGCACCATGCGTCTCGGCTCCTATCCTTGTTCCTTGAAAAAAGACGCCGTCTGCGCCTCTCTCTATGATTCCGAAAACATTTCGGAACGCCACCGCCACCGCTACGAATTCAACAACCGTTATCGCACGGAACTTGAAAAGGCCGGATTGTTTATCGGCGGAACGTCGCCAGACCAGAGTCTCGTGGAAATTGTAGAACTGCACAACCGACCTTTCTTTGTAGGTTGCCAATTCCATCCGGAATTCAAATCCCGCCCCGATCGCGCCCACCCGCTCTTCCGCGGTCTTGTGGAAGCCGCCCTCTCCACACGAAAAACGGAAAAGTGATTCCGTGTCTCATCCCTCAATCGCCTTTCCGGATATGGATGTTCGGGTAGAGGGTCGATTGATTCGTTCGTAAGCCATGCAAACAAAAACATACCCGGTATAGGTCTGCACCGGGTATGTTTTTTTATGTTCGCGCAAAAATGTTTTCGAATCTATTTCACGTCGGCAGAAGCGCTCTGCGATTGCGATTCGGCTCCCGTCTGTTCGTGATTGGATTTGACGGTATAGATTTGATTCGGTTCCGGCGGAACAAAACCATGCCGTGACCCTTGTACCCATTTGATGGATTTAGGTGTCTTGATCGCATAGTAGTAGGCTGCCAGCCCGGACGGCGGACACGTATAGTCGCCCAGTCCGGCACGCGTGATTTCGACCGGACATTGCGCACGCCGGATATGGTTGATGGAATCGAAATAATCAAGACCGGGTGCGTATGGAATATGCCACGGCCCTCTGAGCCGGCGACGGGCGCCGGACACCATGGCGAAATCGCATCCCCAGGTAATCGAAGGCCGTGCAAGCGTCACATCGTGGTCAAGCCCTGCAGCCCAGCTCGACTGCAATCCGCCTTGGCTGCCGCCTTCGACAATCAAGCTTTTGCCATTCCACTCTTCCATCGATTTCACATACTCCAAAGCACGCATCACGCGAAAGGCCATGTTCCGGAAATACGCCGTCTCTGGTTTGGCATTTTCTTCC
>JBJEVW010000305.1:0-1998 GCA_051884735.1 Kiritimatiellia bacterium
GGTCTGGTTGCGCTGGAGAATCTCCATTGCGGGACGACCTATTATGCCGTCTTGCTGGCCACGAACGAATCCGGTCAGGTCACGACGGAACCGCTTTCCTTCACCACAGCCGGTAGACCTGTCTTTTCGGATGTATCGTTGGTTATCGACGAGGGAATCGCGATGGCTTCTGCGAGGCTTTTTGCGCCTGTCGACACGGCGGCCGTGACAGCGGGCGCATGGTTGGGCAAGAACAATGAGACGGCGGAAGCCGTGAAATCCTGGACGGTCTTGGAAAACCCGGCATTGTTGACGGCCACGGTTCCGGATTTGACGTTCGGGATTTATTCGGCGTCTTTCCAGGCGATTACGCGCTGTTCGATTTGCGGTCAAGAATTGACGGTGACGTCTGAAAGCGCAACGGCGTCTTTTTCTGGGGATTGCCGTTGGACCGGTGCTGCAGGGGACAGTTGCTGGAATACGCCCGGAAACTGGTCTTCGCAGACCGTACCCGGCGTTTTGGATACCGCCATATTCGGTCCTGAGATTTCGCTCTCGGGCATGACCATTTCGTTGGGAACGAACCAATCCTCAAAAGCCATTCGAGTGGAAAGCGCGGGGACGCTGTTTTTCGGAACGGCCGAGGAGAAAGAATCCGGATTCACGCTTGAGGCGGCTCACCTTTTGCGAACGGGAGAAGATGCCGGACAGCTGTCGATAGCAACTCCATTCGTCTTTACGGAGGCGGAAGACGGCACCAATACGATTGTCGCCGCTGCGCCCGTCCGGTTCCAGGCTTCGTGTTCGTCTGCCACGGGCGGGCCGCTCAGCAAAACAGGATCGGGGACGGTTACATTAACGGGAACGCTTTCCGGTTTGAGTCCGGCATATCTGATCCGGGAAGGAGAACTTGCGGCAACAGCATCGGGCTGCATGAAGAATTCGACAGTGGTCGGTGGCGGGGACATTGCGGCGCGGCTGACATTTTCGCGGGATGACATTCTTGCCGGCAGTGGCGTCGGCACGCTTACCGTCTTGACGAACGGAACCGCCTCGATCCGCAAAACGGGATGGGGCAACTTTTACACGACATTTGTCGCCCGTGACGGCGGCGAGATAACATGCAGCGATTATTCGTATGTACTCAATTCGGTTTTGCAAGGCGGAACCATTTCATGCGGCGGGTATCTTTACGCATCGGGGTATTGGCAGCAGCGGATCACAAGCGAAGCTTCGGATCGGACGTCCATCTTCCGGTCTGGCATTACGTTCAATTCGAGCGATCCCGGAGGAAGTACGGCAGTCATCAACGTAAATGACGGTTCGGCTCCGGTCGATCTTGTGATCACGAAAGGGGTTGTCTTTGGCGGAGGCGAGACATCCAAGGTCTTGGAGAAGAATGGCGCAGGCACCTTGCGACTTCTCGGGACAACCGGTCCCAATACCACATCTGCGATCAAGCTCAACGCCGGCAGGGTTTTGTGCGATAACACGTCCGGAACGCCGCTTGGCAATGCTCCTGTACGCGTTTACGGCGAGGCGGAACTTGGCGGTTGCGGGTTTATCGGCGGAACAGCGCGCGGAAATGTGACGGTCGCCGGAGCATCGGGGCGTTTGGCCGTTCTGGCGCCGGGTAGCGTTGATTCGGAGACGGGGGAGCGGATCATCGGTACGTTCACCGTCGGCACGGAAGCCGTGACGAATTCGGTTACATTGGGAGCGGCATCCAAACTCTCGATTCACGGAACGAACGCAACGGATAAAAAAGGCGTTTTCGAGACGACTTTCGATCGGCTGATGGTTTATGGAACGCTTTTGTTGGATGCGGAGAGCGTCCTTGAGGTTGTATCCGAGACGGAGAATGTTGAAGCATTCCGTGGCGGCGTTTACGAGATCGTCCGCGCAACGGAGGGGATTACAGGCGACTTTGCATTTGTTTCGGTTCCCGAGGGGTCCAAGTGGAGCATCAACAAAGTAACGGAAACGACGTCCGGAAGCGAAGAGCCGATTGCGACATCA
>JBJEVW010000306.1:0-8148 GCA_051884735.1 Kiritimatiellia bacterium
ACCCGTTTCCCAGGGAGGAGTCAGGGAAAAGTTATTTACAGAACATCACACTAGGGCAGTGTGTGAAATCAGATGTTGAGCCACGGGCGACCATGCCCGTCAGTATGCGGACTTTTGGGCGCATTTGGCCGGGCGTTCGCTTACGGTGACGCGCGCCTATCTTGACGCGCTCGTCAACGGCTAGCGGGTCGGGGGTCGGGAGGTCAACAGCCGGTTGGGGGACGGGAGCGTCCACCGGCAAAACCCTCATTGTGCGAGGGAAAGCCAAGCCACGCACTGCGTCCTTTGCGCGATGTCGTCCTGAGACAGCGCGCCTTCCGCAATGGGGAACGGCCATAAGACGCGACCCTTATTGACGGCGAGGGATGCGGGTGGCGTTCGGCATTTGATAGGAGGGGGGAGTTTTGGTAGAATAAGAACATGAATTTTTCCACAAAGGGTGAGGCCCCCGAAACGGCCCGTTTGATTGACGAAGAATTGACAGAATGGCTTCGCGGATGTTTCCGGAAGGCGTTTCCGGATTGTGCGGAAGCGGCCCGGGCGGGGCGTGTCGTCCAGAATACCCGTCCGGAGTTCGGCGATTTCCAGTGTGCCGACTGCATGCAGCTTGCGCGGGTGCTCCGTTTGCCGCCGCGCAAGATTGCCGAGCAGGTGATTGCGGGTGCGGAACTGCCTGACGTCGTTGCAAAGATCGAGGTGGCGGGCGCGGGCTTTATCAACCTGACGCTAGATGATGCGTATGTGGCGGGAAGGGCATTGCAGGGATGCGTGCTTCCGGCGATTGGCAAGGGAAGCACGATGGTGATTGACTATTCGAGTCCGAATGTCGCCAAACCGATGCATATCGGGCATATCCGTTCGACCGTGATTGGCTGTGCCATCGACCGTCTGCATCGTGCACTCGGCTACACGGTCGTTGCGGACAATCACATTGGCGATTGGGGGACGCAGTTCGGCGTCATCATCAAAGGGTACCGCGAATTTGTCGACAAGGAAGCGTTGGCGAAGGATGCAACGGACGAATTGGAGCGCATCTACGTCAAGAGTTACGCCAAGGCGAAAGAAGATCCGGCTTGGATGGATGCCTGCCGCATGGAAACGGTCAAGTTGCAGCAAGGCGATCCGGAGAACCGGGCGTTGTGGCAGGAGTTCATCCGTCTTTCGTGCCATTCCTTCGACAGCATTTTCGAGCGGCTCGGGGTCCGATTCGATACGACCCGCGGCGAGAGCTACTACCAGAATCAGCTGGGGCCGATGGTCGAATCGTTGGAGAAGGCCGGGCTTGCGCACGAAAGCGAAGGTGCCATGATCGTGGATTTGACGGATGCCGGGCTCGACATTGCGATTGTGCGCAAGCGGGATGGCGGCTTCAATTACACGACAACGGATTTGGCGACGGTTGCGACGCGCGAGAAAGACTATCATCCGGACAAGATCGTCTATGTGACGGACGACCGCCAGCAGCTTCATTTCAAGCAATTCTTCCATATCAGCCGACTGTTGAAGCTCGTGCCGGAGCGTTGTCGGCTGGAGCATGTCTACTTTGGTCTGATGCGGCTTCCGGAGGGCACCTTCTCGACGCGTCAGGGCAATGTCATCAAATTGGCCGCGCTTTTGGATGAAGCGCACCGCCGTGCGCTCGAAGTCGTGCGCCGCAACCATCCGGATTTGCCCGATGAAGAAGCGGACGCACTTGCGGAGAAAGTCGGCATTGGGGCGGTCAAGTATGCCGATCTGAGCCAGGATCCGCGCACGTTGATTACCTTTACATGGGACAAGGCGATGTCACTCGAAGGGAATTCGGGTCCGTATCTCCAGTATGCGTATGCGCGCATCCAGAGTGTGCTGGAGAAGCATCGTGCGGCATTTCCGGACGACAAGCCGGCGGAGACGCCATTGCGGATGGGCGATCCGATCGAGCGCAGCCTCGCGCTCCAGATTGCGTTGTTCCCGGCGGCGGTCGTCAAGGCCACCGAAACCTATCGTCCGTGTGTCTTGGCGGATTATCTTTATACGCTTGCGCAGAACTACAGTTCCTTCTACCAGCGGCTACCGTTCTTGAAAGCGGAGGACGGAATCCGCGAAAGCCGCATCCGTCTCTGTTCGCTTGTCGGCCAGGTTTTGCGCCAGGGACTTTTCCTGCTTGGCATCGAGGCTCCTTCGCGGATGTAAGCGCGGGGAATTTAGCAAACCGTTTTTCCCGAATCCGGATACATGCCCACATTTTTCTACAAGGCCAAAAGTCGCGACGGTCGCACAGTCGAAGGCAGCGTCGATGCTGCAGATCGGCGTACGGCCTTGGCTCTGATCAGCCGCCAGAACCTCTATCCGATTACGGTTTCGCAGCAAGCGGGCGTGTCAAAGGTCGGCGCGAGGAAGAAGGCACCCGGAAAATCCGAATCGGGGAAAGGACGGACAAGTTCGGGCAAGACCGCTTCGACCGAAACCCGAAAAACAAGCGGATTCCGCCTTTCCCGGCCCTATCACATGACGGCTGCCGACCGGCTCAATTTCACCAGCGAATTGGCGGATCTTCTGGAAGGCGGAATGACGCTTGGCAATGCGCTCCATGCGCTTGCGCGCCGCAGTGGCGAAGAGACCGGCTCCTCGCAAGTGATTTCCTCCTTGTGCGAAACGATTGTCGGCGGCGAGTCCTTTTCGGATGCCCTTTCGCGGTATCCGAAAATCTTCACACCCGTCTACGTCAACATGGTTCGTGCGGGCGAAGCATCGGGAGCCATGATCGACGTATTGCGCCGTTTGGTGGCATATGACGAGCGTTCCCGCGCCATGCGTTCCAAAGTGCAGGCGGCCATGGTCTATCCGTGCATTGTCTTGATCATGGGTGTCGTTGTGGCGATTATCGTCATGACGTATATTTTGCCGAAGTTCAAGACCATTTTCGATTCCATCGGTCCGAATGGATTGCCGCCCATGACACGGGCGTTGCTGGGCATCAACGATTGGTTCAAGGCGTATTGGGTACTGATTCTGTGTTTATTGGCCGGCGGCATTGCGGCTTTCCGGCATTGGATTTCGATGCCTTCCGGGCGTCTGCATTGGGATCGCTTCAAGCTTCGCGCTCCCTTGCTCAAAGGAATTGTCGCCTGCAGCGTGTACGTCAATTTTTCCAGCACGCTGGAATCGCTTCTCCGCAATGGCGTCCCCATTTTGAAAGCGCTTTCGATTACCTCGCAGACGGTCGGCAATGCGGTCATCGGTTCGGAGCTGTCCAATGCGCGCGATCGGGTGACGGACGGCACCACCATATCCGGACCATTGGCGCAAGGCGGGGCTTTTCCGCCGATGATTATCGACATGCTCTCGATTGGCGAGCGCACGGGCGACATGCCATCGGCGCTTTCGCATATCACCAAGCGGTACGAAGGCGAGCTCGAGAAAAACATCACCATCTTCACGACCGCGCTTGAGCCCATCATGATTTTTATCGTTGCGATGATCATTGGATTCATTGCCGTTGCCATCATGCAAGCGGTTTTGAGCGTATCGAGCGGAGCCGGGCTTTCATGAAGAAAGAAACGGCGGAGAGCCCTGCTTCCAAAGACAAACCGCCTGCAGGCGTGCGAAAAACGATCCGGAAAAAGAGCGAGGCTTTGCAGGCGGAAGCTGCGGAGAAGGCCGATGCGGCGGTGGGCGCCCGGCAGACAAGCGAAATGCCGGAAGAGGCACCCAACGGCGTTTATCTGGAGGCGCTTCGCCGGTATTTCCGTTTGGAGCAATTCCGTCCCGGACAGTTGGCGCCGATTCGCCATGTCGTCGATGGGGGAGACGCCGTCGTCGTGATGCCGACGGGGGCCGGAAAGTCGCTTTGCTATCAGTTGGCGGCGATGCTGTTGCCGGGGACGACCCTGGTGGTTTCTCCCTTGATTGCGCTCATGAAGGATCAAGTGGACGGGTTGGAACGGCGCGGCATTTCCGCAACCTACATCAATTCCTCGCTCGATGCCGAGGAAATGAGCCGGCGTCTCGCCTGTTTTGCGCATGGGTACTACAAGCTCGTCTACATTGCGCCGGAACGGTTGCACAATCGTTCGTTTGCGGCGCTTCTGCCGTCGGTCCGCATTTCTCTGGTAGCCGTCGACGAGGCGCATTGCATCAGCCAGTGGGGACACGATTTCCGGCCGGACTATTTGCAGTTGAATCAGTTGATCGGCAAGATTGGCGCTCAAGTCCGGGTTTTGGCGCTCACGGCAACGGCCACGCCGAGCGTGCGGGAAGACATCATTTCGCAACTGGGGCTTGGCAAAGCTCCGCGCCAGGCGCCGTTTGTGAAGGTACAAGGATTTGCCCGGCCGAACTTGCGGCTGTCGGTCGAGCCCTGTGCCACGCACGAAATCAAGTATGCGCATGTTCGCGAACTGGCACGGACGGCGGGTCCCGGCATTGTGTATTGCGCCACCCGGAAAAATGCGCAACTCGTGTATGGACGATTGCAGAACGACCCCACATTGCGCGGACGGATCGAGCCGCTTCTGTATTCGGGAGCGTTGAGCGACATTGAACGCAATCGTGTCCAGGACGCGTTTCTGCAAGCAAAGCATCCGGTTGTGGTGGCGACGAACGCATTTGGGATGGGGATCGACCGGGCGGACATTCGCTTTGTGGCGCACTGGGATATTCCCGGATCGCTGGAAGCGTATTATCAGGAAGTGGGGCGGGCAGGGCGAGACGGAGCCCCCTCGCGCTGCGAGCTGCTCTTCAACTATGCAGACGTCCATACGCAGCAGTTTTTCATCGATTCCGCGAATCCTGAATACGCCGATGCGAGACAGCTCCTGGACGTCTTGCGGACATTTGACGCGGAGTCGCCGTGCGTGCAGACAGACGATGAGCTGGCGGCATTGGCGGGCCTCAAAAACGGAATCTATGTCCGCACCCTGCTCGGCATTTTCGAGCAGGAAGGCTTCATCGTCCGGACGCGGGAAGGCATTCGCGGGCGATCGATCCAGATGGCGCCGAATGCGCCGGGGGACGAGAAGCTGGAGGCGGTATTCCGCCGTCGCGAAAAGAAACGGATGCTGGACAAAAGCCGCTTGCGCAAGATGATCGATTATGTCGATACGTATCAGTGCCGGCAGCGTTTCATTCTCAACTATTTTGGCGAAGAGCCGGAAGAAAAGGGGTGCGGCCGGTGCGATCATTGTGCGCCCGTCGGGTTGGCAAAGCCGCTGACGGAGGAGCGTTGGACGATTTTGCAGAAGCTTCTCTCCTGTGTTGGCCGGTTGCGCGGTACGGCAACGGCGGAAGCGATCGTATCCGTTTTGCGGGGCGAGGAGACGCCGGAGGTCCTGCAATCCGGTTTGCAGCGGCAATCCACATGGGGGCTCTGCAAGGAGATTCCGCAGGAAATCCTGTTTACGCTATTGAAAACGCTGGCCGAGTTGAAGTGCGTGAAAGTTGCACCGCCGCAGATGCCGGGCGTCATAACCGGGGAAACGGTCCTTCTGCTGACCGACTATGGATTCAAAGTCGCCGTGCGGGAATACAGAGATTTCACCTTGCCGTGGCCAGGCGAAACGGCGCCGGGATTTGATGTGTCTGCCCAAACCGCTGCACGAAAGGGAAGAACGGTTCGGAAAAAGACGCCGGAAAGGGATGGGAAGACCGCTGCGAGAAGGCGTTTTTTCGCGATGAAAAACGCCCTGAAAAACAAACGTTTGAAGGGCTGGTAGCCGGGGCGGGCGGAACGGAAAAACCGTGTTGCGTGCAACGAAAAACAGAGGGGGCCCGGCGGACCGTTTTCCGGCCTTCCGGAAGTTGCTTTCAGGGGGCGAAAACGTCCTTTTCCGGCGTTTTTGTCAAAAATAGGGGGTACACAATATGTTGTATTGCCGGATTTTTGACAATGCTATAAATGGGTGAAAAATATTTTTTTTGGAACCGAAAGCCTGTCCTATCAAGGGGTTAGGCGCGAATTGCGCTTTTAGGTGGAATTTAGGCGCTTGCATCGCAATTGCGGCTTGTGCTAGAAAGGAATCCGTTCGCCCGAAAAAAGGGATTTGGCGGGTCCGTTTCGGTTTTCCTTTAGCCTCCCGAAGAAGCAATGACGGTTTTGGATTTTCCAGTCTTTCTTCATCCGGCATCCTTGAACCGGGCGATCCGGCAAGCTGACGAAACGGCAAGCCACGAACGAAAACGGATTTTATTTTTTCGACCAACACAATCAGGAGTAACCTCAAAATGGTGACAGAAATTGTTAAGCGGGATGGCCGCATTGCCTCCTATGACGAAGACAAGATCATTGAAGCGATTTCCCGTGCGATGAAGGCGGTTGGCCATGGCGATTACGAAGCGGCGAAGAAAGTCGGCGCGGAAGTCGGCATCGATTTGAATGCGAAATTCTCGGGCAAGGTGCCGAGTGTCGAACAGATTCAGGACACGGTCGAGTTGGCCCTGATGCATTCGGGATACGAGGATGTCGCGAAGTCCTACATTTTGTATCGTGCCGACCGCACGGAGGTGCGCGAGAAGAATTCGACGCTGATGCACATCTTCGATGAAATCACGTCCCGTGATGCGAAGGACAGCGATTTGAAGCGCGACAATGCGAATGTCGATGGCGACACGGCCATGGGCATGATGTTGAAGTACGGCTCGGAGAGTGCGAAGGAGTACAACGAGAAGTTTCTGCTTCGTCCGGAGCATGCCAAGGCGCATCGCACGGGCGACATCCACATTCACGATTTCGACTTCTATGCGCTCACGATGACCTGCTGCCAGATCGATTTGCTGAAGCTGTTCAAGGGCGGCTTTTCGACGGGGCACGGATTCTTGCGCGAGCCGAATGACATCCGAAGCTATGCGGCATTGGCCTGCATTGCGATTCAGAGCAACCAGAACGATCAGCACGGTGGTCAGGCGGTTGCGCAGTTCGACCGCGGGCTTGCGCCGGGCGTTGCCAAGACCTATGCCAAGCGTTTCCGCACCGATTTGTTTGAAGCGTTGCAGTTGCTTACCGGCAAGCAGGATATCACGATCGATTCCGTCAAGGCGGCTGTCGACGCATCGGTTGCACGCACGGGCGAGCGTCCCCGTTTGGACGAGACGCCGGCCTTTGATGCCGATTTGACGAAAGCGCTTGTTGCGGTTTACGGAGAGGACGTGACCAAGCGCGCGATGGATTTTGCCCGTCGCACGGCGTTGCGTGAAACGGATGAAGCGACCTATCAGGCGATGGAAGCGCTCATCCACAATCTCAACACGATGCACAGCCGTGCCGGTGCGCAGACGCCCTTCTCCTCGATCAACTACGGAACGGACACCTCTGCCGAAGGCCGCATGGTGGTCCGCAATCTGCTGCTCACGACGGAGAAAGGGTTGGGACATGGAGAGACGCCGATTTTCCCGATCCAGATTTTCCGCGTCAAGGAAGGCGTCAACTACTTCCCGGACGATCCGAACTACGATTTGTTCCAGCTCTCTTGCCGCGTCAGCGCCAAACGCCTCTTCCCGAACTTCTCGTTTGTGGATTCTCCGTTCAACCTGCAGTATTACAAGCCGAATCATCCCGAAACGGAGATTTCGTACATGGGGTGCCGCACCCGTGTGATGGGCAACGTCTACGATCCTTCGCGTGAAATCAGCCCGGGCCGCGGCAATCTCAGCTTCACCTCCATCAACCTGCCGCGTTTGGCGATTCTCGCAAACCATGACGAAGAAGCGTTTTTCCGGTCTCTCGACCGGATGCTCAATCTTGTGGCGCAGCAGCTTTTGGATCGCTTTGAAATCCAGGCCCGCCGCCGCGTACGGAATTTCCCGTTCCTGATGGGGCAGGGCGTCTGGCTCGATTCCGACAAGCTCAATTGGGATGATGAGGTCCGCGAGGTCATCAAGCATGGCACGCTCACCATCGGGTTCATCGGTTTGGCGGAAACGCTTGTCGCGCTCTATGGACACCACCATGGCGAAAGCGATGAAATGCAGGAGAAGGGTCTTGCCATCATCCGCCACATGCGCGAGTACACGGATGAAATGGCGCACAAGACGCATCTCAACTTCAGTGTCATTGCCACGCCTGCGGAAGGACTTTCCGGACGTTTCATCCGCATGGACAAAAAGCGTTTCGGCACGATTCCCGGCGTGACCGACCACGAGTACTACACGAACAGCTTCCACATTCCCGTCTAC
>JBJEVW010000307.1:0-8144 GCA_051884735.1 Kiritimatiellia bacterium
CCTTCGGAACAACTCAATGCGACGGATATGGTCGCATTGAGTTTGAGAAGATACAAACGGATTGCGCATAAAACCCGCGCTTTTACAGAACGGGGGCGTTTTGGTATAATTTCCCTGTCAGCGGGCAGGCGTCCGCGGGATGACTGCGACGAGTCGAGCGGCTGCGCCTGTCGCATGCGTCCCATCTGTCGCAAATGTCCCATAAAGGGGGCGCAATGGCTGAGATACCGAAGATCGTCTTGCCTCACGGGGGCTACAAAAACCTGATCGTCTACCAGAAGAGCGATCTCGTTTACGAGGGTACGGTGCTCTTTTGCCAGCGCTTTTTGCCGCAATTCGGCGATCGCACCGTCGACCAGATGACTCAGGCCGCGCGCAGCTGCAAGCAGAATATCGCCGAGGGCAGCGCCGCTTCGGGCACCTCGAAGGAAACCGAAATCAAGCTGACCAACGTCGCACGGGCGACGCTCGATGAACTGATCGAGGACTACCTCGACTGGCTCAAGAGTCACGGGGCGGAGATTTGGCCGTCCACCGACAGCCGTCAGATCGCCGCGCGCGACTTCGCGAAAAAGCACGGCGAATGGGCGGACTGGAAGCCGATTCTCGACACGCGTCCGCCGGAGACCGTCGCCAATCTGATGCTGACGCTCTGCCATCAGACGCGCTATCTGCTCGATCAAATGCTTGCCGCACAGGAGGAGGATTTCAAGCGGAACGGCGGCGTGCGCGAACGCATGCACGCCGCGCGAACCGCTGCGCGCGGCGAAGATTGGGACAAGTCGGTCTATTCGCGTCTCGACGCCGCGGAAACCGCCGAAGAGCTCTGCACAAGAGCCGCGGAAATCAAACGGGCGGTCGATCAGGCGGTCTGGTCGCTCAAAAAGCGAAAGGGGTGGGGTTGATGGGACACCTGCGACAACTGCGACAACTGGGACACCTGCGACAACTGTCGCAGATGTCCCATCTGATCTCGCCAAGGGAGGGCGCATGAACGCGACGCACCCCCATCGGGAGCGGGGTGATTGAATCGCTCTGCGGCCAATTCCAGGACCGGCTCAAGCGTCGGGGGGAATTCTGGAGCCGCGAGGGCTTTTCCGTCGTCTTCCGAGCCTACGTCTGGCACATGAACGAGGAACAAGACTGGGCGATCGCGCCTCCCGCCGCCTGAAGCTTCCCCCTCGGAAACGATGGCTTGGGGAAATCAAGGAAGAGCCGGGAGGCCGGAAACGGAGATGCGCCCGATGGATAAAAAAAAGGCCAAAGAAGCGGGAAGAGAAAGCCACAAAGAGATTTTATTGTTTTTCTTCGGGCGCACTTTGAAACCCTAAAAAAGTGTAGTTTTCTTCCGCCCGCGGTGGCTCACCGCCTTTGTGTTCCTATCCTTTCAGGGAAATGGTCTTTGTGTTTCTTTGTGTTCTTTTTCGCGCGGTTTGGCTTTGTGGCTTGGCTTTGTGGCGGCAAAACGCTCGCGGGATTGGAAGAGGACGCGGCGGGTGGTTCGGGGCGGTTTGATGGTTGACAAGGAGAGGAGAGTATTCTATGATTGCGGGGTGCTTCTATAAATAGAAACATAAAAGGTTCAAAAAAGACAATTTTTTTCAAAGGAGCGATTTTATGACGGCCAAATCCGGCATTCCCTACAAGACATATCTCACCGAAGACCAGATGCCGACGGCCTGGTACAATGTCCGTGCAGATATGAAGACGAAGCCGGCGCCCTTGCTGAATCCGCAGACCCGCAAGCCTTGCACGGCGGAAGAGCTGGGGCATGTCTTCTGCGACGAGCTGGTGAAGCAAGAGCTCGACAATACGAATCCGTTCATCGAGATTCCGCAGGAAATTCGCGATTTCTACCGGATGTATCGTCCCTCGCCGTTGGTGCGCGCGTATTTTCTGGAAAAGGCACTGGGCACGCCCGCTCGTATCTACTACAAATTCGAGGGCAACAACACCTCCGGTTCCCACAAGCTCAATTCCGCGATTGCGCAGGCCTATTACGCCAAGAAGCAGGGCTTGAAGGGCGTCACGACGGAGACGGGAGCCGGACAGTGGGGCACGGCGCTTTCCATGGCGTGTGCGTTCTTTGGTCTGGATTGCCAGGTTTTCATGGTGAAGTGCTCGTACGAGCAGAAGCCGTTCCGGCGTGAAGTGATGCGCACGTACGGCGCGAATGTGACGCCGTCGCCGTCGGAGACGACGAATGTCGGCCGCCGGATTCTCAAGGAACATCCCGGCACGACGGGGTCGTTGGGCTGTGCGATTTCCGAGGCGGTCGAGGCGGCGGTTTCTCAGGAAGGCTACCGGTATGTTCTCGGGTCGGTTCTTTCGCAGGTACTTCTCCACCAGTCGATCATCGGCTTGGAAACGCAGAAGGCGCTTCAGAATCTCGGCGTGAAGCCGGATGTCATCATCGGCTGCGCGGGCGGCGGTTCGAATCTGGGCGGTTTGATTTCGCCGTTCATGGGCGAAAAGCTCCGGGGCGAAGCGGACTATCGCTTCATTGCCGTCGAGCCGGCGTCGTGTCCGTCGCTGACGCGCGGCCGTTACGTGTACGACTATTGCGACACGGGCCGGGTCTGTCCGCTCGCGAAGATGTACACCTTGGGAGCGGACTTCATCCCGTCCGCCAACCATGCGGGCGGGCTTCGCTACCATGGCATGAGTTCCGTTCTTTCGCAGTTGTACGACGACAAGCTCATGGAAGCGCGTTCGGTCATTCAGACGGACGTCTTCGAGGCGGCCCGCTACTTTGCCCGCGTGGAGGGCATTCTTCCGGCGCCGGAGTCCAGCCATGCGATTCGTGTCGCCATTGACGAAGCCAATCGCTGCACGCGCGAGGGCAAGGCGGAAAACATTGTCTTCGGCCTTACCGGAACGGGATACTTCGATATGGTTGCCTACCAGAAGTTCAATGACAACCAGATGTCGGATTATGTCCCGACGGACAAGGATCTCGAAGCCGGCTTTTCGAAGCTTCCGTAGGGTTGGCCGCCGCAGCGATTTTTCCGATTGCGGATGACGAAACGGCCGTATTTCCCGATGGGGAGATACGGCCGTTTCTTTTTTGTCCGTGTAAAAGAGAGAGGAAAAATTTGCCCCGATTCTTTCGATTCCGGTGATGGACTAGACGCGGAACAAGGCGCCCATTTTTTTGCCGAGCAAGACGGAGACGCCGACGATGGTGACGGTGAGGAACATCATGGCCCAGACGCCGAGGGCGGAGGCGAGGTAGCGGCCGGTACCCAGGAGCTGGAAGAGTTCGTAGATGGTTTTTGTGATGGGGTAGAATTGCGCCTGTTGGGCCAACATGAGGGAATCGGAGACTTCAAGCATGGAGAAGGCGAATGCGAGGAGGAGACCGGCCATGAGGTTTGCCGTAATCAAAGGGAGCGTGATGCTGCGAAGGGTCCGGACAGGCGGGGCGCCGAGGTTGGCGGCGGCCTCTTCGAAGGTTTCGGAGGTCTGTTGGAGTCCGGCGACGGCGGAGCGCACCATGTAGGGCAGGCGCCGGATGGCGTATGCGATGACAAGGAAGAGCGTAGGATTGACGCGGACGTCGAAGATGGAGGACCAGAAGGGCGATTCGCGCACCCAGCCGAGATTGGAGAGCCAGGACGAGATGGCGAGATAGCCGAATGCCATGACGAGGCCGGGAACGGCGAGGGGAATCATGGATAGAGAATCGAGAATGCCGGCGCCGCGGATTTTGGAGCGGACGACGAGAAATGCGACGGCAACGCCAAGAATCAAGTTGAAGACGACGGCGATCGAGGAGAAGAAGAGGGAATTGCGGATGGAGAGGACCGTCATTTCGTGACCGAGCGCCTCCGTATAGTTGGCGGTGGTAAAAATGGACGGAAGGATCGTTCCGTACCAGGCGCCCGGTTTGGAAAAGCTCGTGAGGATGACGCCGATATGGGGCAGGAGGGCGATGAGCGTGACCACGAGGAAGGCGAGAGCGGGCAGGGCGGAGCGCCAGCCTGTGAGTTTCTTGGTGGCGGCGGCGACGGCGGCCTTGCCCTGCATCGCATAGGACTGGCGCCCGAAAGCGAATTTTCCGATGGCGTAGAGCAGGATGGAGCAAGAGAGGACGACAAAGACGAGCGCGTAAGGGAAGTGGTTGGAGCCGATTTCCTTGAGGGCGTCAAAGACCTGCACGGAGGCGCAGGTGGTGTAGTTGAGCATCAGCGGGGCGCCAAGTTCGGTAAAGCTCCAGATGAAGACGATGGTACAACCGGCGAAAAGACCGGGCAGAATCAACGGAAGCGTAATTTTGAAGAAGCGTTTCCAAGCCGGACAGCCGAGGTTGGCGGCGGCTTCGTCCATGGCCGGATCGATATTGGCGAGGGAGGCGGCGGCGTTGAGGTAGACGATCGGATAGAGCGCCAGCGCCTGAATGAGAATGACGCCGAAATAGCGGGCGCGTCCGATCCAGTCGAAATCCAGTCCGAAGAGGGCGTTGAGAATGCCGTATTGCCCCAGCAGCTGCTGCATGCCGATTGCACCGACGAAGGGAGGCAGGATCATGGGAACGAGGACGACGGCGGAGAAAAAGCCCTTTCCGGCAAAATCGAATTTGTAGGAAAGCCATGCCAAAGGAAGGGCAATGAGCAGGCAGAGCGAAGTCGTACCCAGTGCGATGTTGATGGAGTTGGCGAGGCCTTCCGCGTAGATTGGATTTTTGAAGACCGAGAAGAGGTATCGCAAGGTAAAACCGCTCTCATCCCAGAATCCGCCCTTGATCACCAGGAAAATCGGCAACAGGAAGAGGACGGAAAGCAGAGCCGTCACGAGAAGGAAAAGGAAACCCCAAGACTTTTTCATGGCAAAGATTGCGGAGCGGACTTCGGTTGGACGGACCCTGGCCCGCGGAGACAGGGCCTGCTCAAACGGGAATGTCGGGCGAAAAGCTTATTCGTGCGGAACGAGGTAGTTGTGGAGCGCGAGCATGGAGCACATCTGCACGTCCTGCGTATGTCCGGCGCGGTACGAGACGATGGTTCCGGCCAGGCGTGCGTCGAGGAGTGAAACGGCGGCGAGCAGATCGAGCGTGGAGCGGTGCCAAACGGCCTCGAAGGAGCGGCCGTTTGTAATCATCTTCGGTTCGTTGTAGTACTTTTTGCGACCGTGGATGAGGATGTTTCGCGTCGTGTATCCCAGGTTGCGGGTATCGGCGAAAAGTTTGCCGATGGTGCGCGTATAGAGGAACTGGGAGTAGGGGGCGTTGGTACGGGCTTCCGACCCGGTACGGAAGACCTCCGGGGAGAGATCGTAGCGAATCCGCTGGCGACCGATGGCAGATTTGAAATCGATGGCGCAATCGACGCGCAGGTTTTTGTCGCCCGGTTTGGCGGGCAGGAACGTGAGAAAGTCGCCGCGTGTACCGCCGAACGTAACCGGCTCGCGCACGGTCACGAAGGAGGCGGGCGTTTTGGTTTCGACGATTCCGGCGCGTTGTACGGCCTCGTAGATATCGTAGTTTCCGTGGTCGAAGAGCGGCGGATCGCCGGAAGCGACGGAGACGGTGATGTCATCGAGCCCCAAGCCGAGCCGGAACGCGATGATATGTTCCACCATGCGCAAGTAGTTGTGCGGATTGCCGGAGCGGAGCACGATATTGCGGGCGGTCGTCCAGACGTTTCGGACGGAGACGCCGATGGGAAATTGTTCCGGCAGGTCGGTGCGGTCGATCCACCAACCGGGTATTTTGGATGGGCCGAACGTCAATGTCGAGCGTTTGGCCCCTTGAAAAGTACCGGGACCGGAGCAACTGTCCACCCCGCCGAGTGTCGTCCGATAGAGCGAGTAGGGATAGTCTCCTTCGTTCAGGAATTCCAAATCGATTGGCTGATTGTGAAAACGGTCGTAAGCGGCGCAGATGGCATCGCGATTTCCGTTGATGACGGAGCCAATGGGATAGGTTGGAGTATCGGACATGGAGAAAATCCTTTTTGAAACGCTGATCGAAGAACTCCGGATGGAGGGGGAGGGGAGGACAAGCCGTCGCCCACAGGCCATCGCGCGAGCCGGGGTTCGTGGAAAACGGCCGCGAACGGCGGCTTGCGTGCGATGGGGTGGCGGGAGGATTAGAGCTTGGAAACGACGAGATCGCCGATTTCGGTGGTGGTATAGCCCATTTGGCCGGCCAATTGCGTCTTCATCATGGGAGTAACCTGGGCGATTGCCTTTTCGATGGCGGCACCGGCTTCGGTTTCACCGAGGTTGGAGATCATGAGAGCCGCGGCGGCGATGGCGGCGATGGGGTTGATGCCGTTCTTGCCGGTCCAATCGGGGGCGGTTCCGCCGATCGGCTCGTACATGGAGATGCCTTCCGGGTTGAGGTTGCCGCCGGCGGCGACGCCGAGGCCGCCTTGCGTGGCCGCACCAAGGTCGGTGATGATATCGCCGAACATGTTATCGGTTACGATGACATCGAATTGGCCGGGATCCTGCACCATGAGGAGGCAGATTGCATCGACATGGCGATAGTTCAGTTCGACGGTCGGATACTGCTTTGCCATTTCTTTGGCGGCGCGCTCCCAGAGTCCGAAGACATTGGTGAGGACGTTGGTTTTTCCGCAGAGCGTGAGGCGGGCGGTCTTGCCGGCGGCCTTTGCTTCCGCGGAGAGACCGCGGAAAGGCGCATCGGCGGTGTGGCGTTTTTTCGCCAATTCGAAAGCGTAGCGGAGGCAGCGATCGACCTGGAAGCGGGTGTAGATCCATTCCTGGGAAGAGACTTCCTGGGGCGTGTCTTTCATCATATTGCCGCCCATACCGGTGTAGACGCCGCCGGTATTTTCGCGGACGACCACGTAGTCCATGATTTCGGGCGTGACATTTTTGATGGGAGATTCGACGCCGGGGAAGAGTTTGACGGGGCGGAGGTTGATGTACTGGTCGAAATCGAAACGGAGCTTGAGAAGAATGTTCTTTTCGAGGATTCCGGGGGGCACCTGTTTGGCGTCATTGGCATTCAAGCCGATGGCGCCGAGATAGATGGCGTCGTTCTTGCGGAGTTCTTCTTCATCGGCATCGTCGACGAGTTTGCCGGTTTCGAGATAACGCTTTCCGCCGAACGGGAAGTGATTGGGGGTAATGGTAAAACCGAATTTCTTTGCGGCGGCCTGGAGGACCTTGAGACCTTCGCCGATGACTTCGGGACCGGTGCCATCACCGGGAATGACTGCGATATTGTAGTTTTTCATTTTGGATAGACGAACTTCTGACTGTAGTTGTCGAAATCGAAGAAAAAAAGGAATTGGGACCTAGAAGAAGAAATGGAAACCGGCGGAGAGGGTCATTTTGGAGTTTTTCATCTCCAAGTCATCCGGGTAGATATCGCCGGTCGAAACCATGCAATCCCCCTTCAGATAGAGGGCGATATTTTGCGTAAGAAAGACATCGACACCGAGGCGAATGCCGGCAACGGCGCCTGTTTCGTCCTGGACCGGATTTTCACCGGAGCCATATCCGAGGAAGAGTCCGACGAACGGAGAAAATGCGGAGGCGGCACCGTTTTCGTCGACCAGAACCGAATCGAGAAAATGGTATTGGACGTGTGCGGTGATTTGCATTTCTGTCGTGGCATCGTCATCGCGATACAGACCGGCTAGTCCATATTGGAGTGCATCTGAGGTATAGTAGCCGCCATGGAGTTCAATGTCGATTTCATCGCCCAGCAGAGTCGGGGATTCGAGTCCGAAAGATAAGCCTGCCGTATAGGTACCTTGGGACGTACCGCCCCAAGCAAAGGATGAAACAGGAATCAAGAGCGAAACAAGGAGTGCGACAAGAGCAGATGGTTTCATGAAAACAAAGGTGACAGGGTGGGATGTATTGAACTTGTTTCAAGTATACAGAAAAGCGGAATGGATTGCCACCCGTTGAAAACCTCTTTTCGGGGGCGGGAGCCGGGAGGGTCGGGAGGCCCGACAGCCGGTGGCGATGGTGCCGCAGAGCAGGAATGTGTGTGGCAGGCGAAGAATAGATGGGAGGGGCGAGCTTCTGCTCGACCGAAAATGTGGCGGCCAATACGGCGGGTGAGAACGGACGAGCAGGAGCTCGTCCCTCCCGCGTGTCGCGCGATTTTGCGGACTTTGCGGACGGACGGGTGATGCGCGTGTGTAAAGCGAACGGGCGGC
>JBJEVW010000308.1:0-8086 GCA_051884735.1 Kiritimatiellia bacterium
CAAGGCATTCAAAAACATGGTTTCCGCAAATTCGGATTCCACCGCAATGCCGCGAATCCAATACGACAACCGGATGACGTCCCCCTTCTTGATATCGGTCCGGACAGTGGCACGCAACTGCATATCCCAAATTGCCGGAACATAATCCAAAAGCTCAACGCGAACGGCGTCCTTGCAGGGTGCATTCGCCTCGGGTGTGAAACGCGTCACCTTGAATTTGTCCGGATTCCGGAAGGCTTTCATCGCCCCCAAGGGATCCGCGCCCAACAGGGAAACGCCGCGGGCACCCGCAAATTCGGGGCCGTCCGCTCCGGGCGGCGGCGGCTCTGGTGCATTCTCTTTCGCCAGCTCGTCTGCCGCAGGCAATGCCGGTATATCCCCGGCAACCGCCGTCACCCATTGCACGTCAAGCTTCCCTTGTTTGGGCGAATAAAGCGCCACTTGCACGCGAAAGCGTGTCGCTGTCTCCGGAACAGTAAACGTCTTGCCGACAATGCGCCAGTCCGGAGAAGAGCCGTTGAAGGAAAGAACACTGAGGTAGTCGCCGACCTTCTTGCCACTGTTATTCTGAAACAGCAATTGGACACAACCTTGCATATAGCCTTGCTTGCCGCGCCGGATGTCGCTCCACCGGATCTTTGCCGCAATGGTCAAATTGGTCGATCCTGCCGGCAGGCTGTTGAATTGCTGCAATATGACGCTTTCCCCCGGTTCGGAAACCTCTAGCGTCAAAAACCGCGTACCATCCGCCGTCTTTCCGCGGACGAGACTCCCTTGAGCCCCCGTCGATCGATGCCACATCTCCGGCTGCAAATCACCATCGCCATCCACGAAGGTGGGATTCTTCAAGAGCTGTGGCATTTCAACTGGCTTCGGCAACGACTTCTCCGTCTCATCCGTTTTTTTCGACGGCCCCGCTTTTGCCGCAGGTTTTGACTCCGGCAAACGAGGGGCTGATAGCGGAACCTTGCGGAACTGCTCCGGGGTCATGAACACGCACCCCTTCTCCTTGAGATAACCAATGATTTTGGCCAGCTCTGCACGCTGCTTTCCACCCCAGGCATTTGGATGTCCTTGCAGAACAATATACTGCAAATCCTTGCCGATCCGCTCGTACTCCTGAACCAAATGCTCGTAGTTCGGTTTGAATATGGGAACTTCCAAATCAATGCGACGCTCCAACAGCCTGCATCCGTCCGGCATGTTCGACCACGGCCCGAAATAGCTGGAGGTGACCTCCGGATGCTCCGCAAGAACTTTTCCCGTATTGCCGTCTGTCTGGTTGAAGGGACTTCCGAAGGTCGCAAAAGCAAAGCCAAGCTTCTCTTTGGCCAATGCCTGTGCCTTGTCAAAATGCGCTTTCTGGTCCTCGTACGGCACACGACAGAACTCGCAGACGCGTCGCCCGTTCTGCCGCGGAAACTCTTGATGCGTCAATCCATGGAACCAAAACTCGTGCCCCTTCGCACGGGTGGCGCGGATCCAGTCGAAATACCCCGGTGTCCCTTTTTCCAGCGAGTTGGCAATCACACCAAAGGAGGCGGGGACTTCCAACCGGTCCAAAAGTGCCACGATCTCGATGAAATTCTGCGACACTTCGCGCCCCGCCGCCGGATTGGCTCCCTTTTGCGTTACATCATCGAACTTGAGCAGAATGACGGGCGCAACCGCATTCGACACCGCTTGCGCACTCGCCGGCACCGAGAAAAAAAACATCGAAAGCAACACCCCGGCAACAGCCGGACAAAACGATGAAAAACCGGTTTTCATGATGTGCGATAAAATTCTTGAATTCATTAGTGGAGAATAACCGTCGTGGAAATCGATTGGACAATCGGCCAAACTGCATCCCGGGCGGTATCGCCAATACGGATTTCGTCAACTGTGTAAGTGTTGGTCGTCCCGCTGTTGTTGATGAACCGGACACCGGTGATCCCCCAATTCTCGGTTGTTTCCAAAACTGCGGATGGTTCCGTTTCCTCGTCCATTCCATTCGCCAAATCCGGATCGAGCCATAGTGAAACGCAGTTCCCTTCCGTCGAAAAAGTCACTTTGAAAAGCAGAAAATGTTGTGCCGTGCCAGGCATCGTTCCGACGTCGATCGAACCGAGCTTGATGTTGCTTTTCGCAGAATAGGCAACCGTAACCGGCGCACCCTCTGAACGGGCGCTGTCTTGGATCTCTATTGAACCGGTCGCCTTTGATGTGCCGATTTGGCAGAAAAAGCCAATCCAAACCTCTCCTTCGGTTTTGCGGATCTCGGTTTCCAGTTTTCGCCAAAATTTGCGAAAGAAAACCGCCCTATTTCCGGTGGAACGGACGCCCGTCTTCGTCAAGCTCCCTAAGGCGATTTTTGAATTGGCATCCCCTTTTGCCGACAGGTATTCATGCCCCCATCCACCGGACCAGCCAAAATCGGAAACCGGCTCTCCTCCCTGCAACCCCGACAATGAACCGACTTTGTTCGTTTCGTAGTTGAACCCTTCGTATGCCAGCAACGCCGCATTCGCCGTCAACGAAGTGAATGCCAAGGCTAGGAAAATACGGAAGCGATCGGTCATTGTTTTCATAAAAATCATGCAATGGGATTAAAGGAGTGCTGTCTAGACGAGACGGAACTTTTAGAAAGTTTAACATTTCCAGATAGCCGGGTAAAGTTTTTCATCTCCGCCATCTGCTCGTTTCATCAATTATCCGCACCGATAGCACACGATTACTTGACGATCGCAACCAATTACCGCCACCATCCGGTTCCGGTTGCCCGCACGCTTCCGTCTTCATATCTCCGCCCCCCACCCCTCTCCCGGCATTCACCACAGCTTGAATTTCGCGTCTCTGCGACTTGACGGATTTCCTTATTCTTACAATAATTGAACAAAGATTCAAATCGGTTCAAGGGAGATTGTTCGCATGACCATCCATTCAGACAAACTGCATAACCGTCGTCAACGGGAACATATTCGCCATCAAAACGACATTTTGATGGCAGCCGAAGAGGTCTTTGTCGAAAAGGGATACAGTGGTGCCACCATCGCCGATATCGCACAACGCTCCGAATTCTCCGTCGGATCCATCTACAACTTCTTTAGCGGAAAAGCGGATCTCTGCCATTCCGTCATGCTCCGGATTGCGCAAGAACGCATCGATGAGGCGCAAACCTTGACACAAACCCAATTCTCTTCAGAAGAGGAAGCTTTCCGTGCGATTATTCACGCCTGGATCGCCCATCATGCCCGGCATGGCGCCTTCCTTCACATGATGATGGAACTCATGCACGCCCATCAACGGAAACCTTCGGAAGAAGTCCGGAAATTGATCGACGGCTACCGGGACATTATTCAAGCCTTTTTTGAAAAAGGGATCGCTTCCGGATTCTTTCGCCCCTGCACGTCCGACAATCTCTTCTTTGCATACGAAGGAATCTGCCACAGTTTTCTCTTTCAAATGGAACGTCAGCAGAATAAGACGCCTGATGAAACAGAAAAGGCCCTCCAACAAACGTTGACGACTTTGTTTGTCGTTGGAAAATAAAAAACGCTTACGACTTTCTGCCTGGAATCGTTGCTTTGGCGAGAGCCCGAATGGTGGCCTCGTATCCCGCTCGTATCGCATCCGCCGCACGGGAAAAATCCATTGTGGCAATGTCGCCGACAGACGGCTCAATCAGCAAATCGGGCGGCGACAAAGCCAACTGTTCGAGTATCAGCCTGTTTTCGGCCAATCGCATCGCCCGCAAAATGACATCCATCATCCCGAGTGACGCCGACTTCGATTCCGGTTTATCCCGCCTTCCCGGTTTGCCGCCGCGCCATTTCCCTTCCATGTCATTTTTGCGATGGATGGAGGAAAACCACCCATTTTCCCGCAAAAATACCGAAATACGATTCTTCGCATGGGTAAGCGTTTGCTCCATCCTGTTCATGGTTTCCGTTTGATAAGGACACGGGACCGTTGAATCGATATTGACCGCAATTACATATTCAGCCCCCATCGCACGGACGGTATCCATGGGTAGCGGATTTGAATAGGCTCCATCTATGAGTACTTTCCCCTCCGGCGTGACAGCCGGAACAAATATTCCGGGAATGGCAAAGGAGGCGCGTAAAGCATCGAGTATATTCCCGGTTTTCAAGATGACGGGCTGTCCATCCGAAAGATCGGTGGCAACGGCCGCGACCGGAATTGGCAATTCGTGAAATGACTCGACCGGAAGAAGCCTTCGCAAGGTTTGCATGGCACGCTCCCCCGAAAGCAACCCGCCCCGATTGAGCTTGAACTCCAAAAACAACGATGCCGCCGTCTTCGGATTCATCTCTCCGGCAAGTTGCTCGAATGCCTCCAAACGGTCTTCTGCCCAAAGCGCGGCGGCAATCGAGCCAATACTGGAGCCTGCTATGAAGTCCGGTCGAATACCTGCCTCTTGCAAGGCTTGAATAACGCCGATATGCGCCCATCCTCGCGCACCGCCGCTGCCAAAGGCAACACCGATTTTTATTTTTCCCATCGAGAAGAGGGAGTGAATCTTTTGTTTGATGGATGCCATATCAAATCTGCGTTTCTATCTAGGCGAAAGCGCTACGGCGGACTGCGGATCGCGGACGAGGCTCCATTCGGGCCACGCATCTTGGGTCTCTCTGAAAATGCCGCTTTCGTTCAAAGCATGGGTGGGTTGAGGATGTCGGAGACCGGTCCGAAGGTTCGGCGGTGCTCCTCGCAAGGTCCAAGTGTCCGAAGTGCCGCCAGATGAGCTGCTGTCGGGTAACCCTTGTGAACGGCAAAACCATACCCTGGGAAACGCCTTTCCATCTCCAAAAGATAGCGATCGCGCGTCACCTTGGCAAGTATGCTCGCCGCCGCAATCAAAAAGGATCGTGAATCCCCTTTTACAATCGCTTCATGCGGAATCGGAAGTCCCTTTACCGGAAGCCCGTCGACAAAGGCAAAGTCCGGAAGCCCGCCGGGCAATGCTTCGATTGCGCGGCGCATCGCCAAATGCGTCGCCCGCAAAATATTGTAAAAATCAATCTCTTTTGCCGTCGCTAGTCCAATCGCACAACCAACCGCACTGTCATGCGTCAATACCTCGTAAAAGCGCTCCCGTTCGTCTTCCGCCACCTTTTTGCTGTCGTTAAGCCCGGCGAGCGCACCGTCACGCAACTCGCGCGCATGCTCTGGTGTCATCGTGACCGCCGCGGCAACAACAGGCCCCGCGAGCGGACCGCGTCCTGCCTCATCAATCCCCGCCAATGCCGTTCCTGGTGCTTTCGCCCAATAGGCCTCTTCAAGCTCCAGTGGCGCTGTTTCCGGAAATCGTCTTTCCTTCCTCCTGTGCCCCTGAAGCTTAGGGGATGCACAACAAGCTCCGGAACAAGACGCCGCAATTGGTTCTTTATCCATCCGTTTCACGCTTTTCTTCCAACCAAAAGAAATCCGCTACCGGACAAATTGCTCAAGTGCAGACTCTTTCCCGATTTCCTTTACCAAAGCCTTCAATCCGTCCGCCGACTCTCTGGAACAGACCAATGTCGCGTCTTCCGTGTGGACTACGACAAGGTCCTGCAACCCCATCAAGGCAATCAGATGCCCGTCCTGAGTGTTGACGACCGTATTGCCGGAAGATACAAGCGAACGGACCAATCCATAGACGGCATTTCCTTCCGTATCCTTCTTGAAATGTGTGCCGGCGCACACCCAAGTTCCGACATCGTCCCAACCGAAATCGCCCCGGATGCCAACCAAATTGGCGGCTTTCTCCATGACGGCATAATCAACGGATATTTTCTCGAGCCCGCCATACCACTTCTCCAGCGTCGCATCGAACGAAGCCGTTCCGAAAAGCGGAACCAGTTTTTCCGACAGCGCATCCAACGCGGGACAGAACTTGGCGAGGGCTTCGCGAAAGATCCGGACTTGCCAGACAAACATGCCGGAATTCCACCAATAATTGCCAGACTCCAAGTATGTAGCCGCCGTACCCAGATTCGGTTTCTCCACGAACCGCTCCACCGCCCGGAAGCCCCTCGGAAGCCCACTCCCGCGGATGCTGCCGCGAACCTTGACATAGCCATATCCGGTAGCAGCATAGGTCGGCTTGATTCCAATGACACTGAGTACAGGACGCATCGAAACCATCTGCAACGCATTCCCCAAAACCGCCCGGAATGCAGGCGCATCGGCAATCAGATGATCCGCCGTCAAAATGCTCATGCAAGCGTTTTCCCCGCCCTTCGATTGCACCCACGCTGTCGCCAATGCGCAAGCGGCCGCCGTATCACGCCCTTGCGGCTCGCCCAAAATATTCTCCTTCGGGAGATTGGGAAGTGCTTTGCAGGTCGCATCAACCAAATCGCGATTCGTGACCACCAAAATCCGTTCCGCCGGAATCAGTCCTTCCAACCGGTCAACGGCATGTCGGATCAAGGGCTTTCCTCCAAAAAGAGACACGAACTGCTTAGGACGGGAGACACGACCGACCGGCCAAAACCGCTCTCCGCGGCCGCCGGCTAAGATAACAGCATAGAATTCCATAGGTGTAGCGTAGTGCAAGGTATTTCCTTGCGATTAGGTAAGAGTGGATGGGGAAATCGGCGCAGACGAACTGGTGGTAACAGACTGTTGTGTAAAGGCAGATGTTGGAATCGAGAGGTCTGCAGCCTTTCCACGCCAACGCCTGTGCGCCCAAAGATATTGCTCCGGATGCCGGAGAATGAATTGTTCCGTAATGTCGCAAATGCGTTGCGTTATTGCACGGATATCCGCCTCGCGATTTCCCGTCGGTTCAATCGAAATCGGTTCCGAAGCCGCCATTTCGAACTGCATCGGACCTATCCGGAAACAGACGCCGAATACAATCGGAACGCCTGTCGCCAAATGCATGCGGGCCGGAGACGTGACCGTCTGGGCCGGACGCCCAAAAAAGAAGACCTCGACGCCATTGCTGGCCGCATGCTGGTCGCAGATCAATCCAAGGAATTTCCCAGAACGCAAAGGGCGCAAAAGCGCCAACCTGTCGCGACTGTGCTTGGCGACAATTTCAATCCGCCGACGAGGATTCCGTTTGGCGAGAAAACGCTGCGCAAATGGATTGTCCAATGTGCGGGCAACAGCAACAAGCGGCTTCGAAAACGAAATGATATGTCCGCTCAATTCCCAATTGCCAAGATGCGCAGAGGCAAAAATGACCGGTTGACCGGGCTTCTCGATGAGTTCTTGCGTAGCCGGAGGAATCGACAAGGTTATATGCTTGCTCAACGTGTCGGGCGTCAAGACCTTCATCGCTTTCAGGGATTCCACCGAAAGCATCGCAAAACTCTCAAAAGAGGCGCGTGCAATGCGAACGGCCTCCGATCGATCCGACGTAATGCCGGAAAGCAAAACATTCTGAATTGCCGTGCGACGGCGCTTTCGGAGCACATGCCACGAAAATCGTCCAACGCCCCGTGCAGCGGAAAGCGCCGCACGGACTGACAAAGCGTCAACGAGTGCCGTTGCCGCCCGCATCGGAAGATATTCCAAATAGTCGAGGAGAAGAATCCGCATCATCGGAACCGGAAGGAAAAACGCCCGTCGAAAATCCTAGATCCCGGTTACGGAGATGTTTTTACTGCGCCAGGACGCGTCAGATTGACGGTTTCTTCCTTTCGCCACATGGAAAGAGGAAGCGTCACAGGTTCCGAACGAACACCATCAGGCCAAAGCGCATACACGCTGATGCGACCATAGCGAACGGGAAAACTGGCGTCGCCCAGCGTCGGAGCGTCCTTCCAACGAAAGGCCGCCCGGCCTTCCCCGCGGTAACGGATCTTCGCTCCGCTCGGGTCGGTGTGGACATTGATCTGCGTCGTGCACCCCGCCAGACAACAGGCCAACACGGCAAAAAGAAACAGAAAAGAACGGGATTTCATGAAAAACAGATGTTGCAGAAAAACCGGCGGCGAACCAGATGACTTCGCCGCCGGCGCTTGTTGGTTGTTACGGAGTTATTCGTCCGCAATTCCAAAATGATTGGCAATCAACTCTTCAATTTCGGCAAGAGCCAAATCGGCATCGTCCCCCGTTGCCGTGAATTTGAGCACGGTTCCAACAG
>JBJEVW010000309.1:0-1961 GCA_051884735.1 Kiritimatiellia bacterium
TTCACAACTCTACGCGCTTCTATTCTGTGTCACGCGTTGCAAACATTCCGCGCTATACGTTCCATGTTCACAAGGCGAAGAGGATCTTCTATTCACTGGGGGGGCAGACGGAGCGCCCGCCCCTTTTTCTCACTTCGTTCCGTCCGAAGTCGATTTGCAGTCATGGTTGTTCCATGAAAACTTCTCGGCCAGCGGCTTCAGGTCCCGAAGCGTCCGGCGCAGAATCGCCTCCATCCGGGTGTATAGCTGCTTTACGCTAAAAGATTTTGTCACATAGTCGTCCGCGCCGATAGTCAGGCCATTCAGCATGTCATTTTCCTGCGTCTTGGCTGTCGGCATCATGATGGGCACTCTTGACTGTTTCCGAATTGTCTGGCAGAGCTCTTTGCCCGATATGCCGGGCAACATCAAATCAAAAATCACAAACACGATGGGATGCTCGCGGAAGATTTCCTACGCCTCGTTGCCGTTTCCGGCGGCAAAAAACATGATAGCCCTGCTTTGTCAAAAATGTGGAAAGCGACTCCCGTATCATCGCCTCATCATCGACGACCAAAACATTTTTCTCTGCACCCATGCGGCGCTCTTTTCCATCTTGTTCAAGAGGTCTCTACGGTTTGATGCCGCGCACCTGATAATCCTCGTTTTCGACGGCCTGTTTCAAAAGGTCGTCGGAAACATTTTTCGAAAGAAAGACGACAGCGGTTTTCCGTTCATGGCTGACAACGGCCTTGCGGACGCCGTCAACCTTTTCCAGCGCTTTCTTGACACGGGCTTCACAGTGGCAGCAGGACATTCCTTCAATCGACAATGTTTTCGATGACGGAGCGGTTTGTCCCTTTTTTGCCGCTTTTGTCCGGCGATTCCCGTCTTTTCGCGTGTCATGCACATCGAACAGGTTTAGGCGCAATGCGTTGGTTACGACCAGAAAACTGGAGAGACCCATTGCCGCCGCACCGAACATCGGGTTTAGCTTCCAGCCGGAAATCGGGATGAAAACGCCCGCGGCCAACGGGATGCCTATGATGTTGTACGCGAAAGCCCAAAAGAGGTTTTGGCGAATCGTCCGAAGCGTGGCGCGGCTCAGCCGGATGGCTGCGGGGACATCGCGCAGGCGGCTTTTCATCAAGACGACATTTGCCGCATCGATGGCGATGTCCGTGCCTGCGCCAATAGCAATCCCGATATCGGCGCCGGTTAGGGCAGGGGCATCGTTGATGCCATCGCCGACCATAGCGACCCTGCCCGTTTTCCGGAGCGAACGGACAACGCTTTCCTTCCCGTCCGGAAGAACACCGGCGATCACCTCGTCAACGCCGGCCTGCCTGCCGATTGCGTTTGCCGTGCGTTCGTTGTCGCCGGTCAACAGAACCACACGGATACCCATGTTCTGCAATTCCCGGATTGCCTGCCGGCTATCCTCCTTCATGGTATCGGCCACGGCGATGATTCCCGCCAGCCGCCCTCCGCTCACAAAGAGCAGCGGAGTTTTGCCTTCCGACGCAAGGCGGTCGGCCTTTTGACGGATGCTGTCGGGAATTTGCGTTTGCGTGCAGATGAATTTGAGACTGCCGCCAACGAGGCTACGGCCGTTCCATTCGGCAGTGAGACCATTGCCGGGAAGCGCCTGGAATCCGGTCGATTCATCGACGTGCAGTTCCAGTTCTGCAGCTTTTTGCAGAATAGCCTTTGCGAGCGGATGTTCGCTTTTCTGCTCCAATGCAACAGCGATGGAAAGAAGCTCTTGCCCGGAGAGGCCTTCGGCCGGAACAAGGTCGGTCACCTTTGGTTCGCCGGTTGTGATGGTGCCCGTCTTGTCCAGCGCCATGACATCGATTTCACCTGCTTTTTCCAAAGAAAGCGCCGTTTTGAACAAGATTCCGTTTTTTGCTCCCATGCCGTTGCCGACCATGATCGCCACAGGCGTTGCCAGCCCCAACGCGCAAGGACAACTGATTACC
>JBJEVW010000310.1:0-1950 GCA_051884735.1 Kiritimatiellia bacterium
CGGCATCCAGGGACACTTCAAGGGTTAGTTAATTTGAGAACAGTACACTAGCAAGCCGGAATTGAAACCATGATTGGCGCGTCGCTTGATTCTAGCGATCCGTAAAAGAAAAGACGATGCATCCCGCTTGCGGGGTGCATCGTCATTTCTTTTGCTCTTGGAGGAGATTGTTTTTTCCGGGCTTGTTGGAAGGCCGCAGCATGCGGAAGGCACGATCGCAACACGCTCAAGAAGCGTGCTTGGCGGATCCGTGGGCGGGGGTGTGAACGGGTTTTGACCGTGGATTGGCGTCAGGGTTCCCGGGTTTCGGCAGGAAGCCGGTTTTCGTGCCAGGAGAGCCAAAAGTAGAGTCCGGCGATCAAGAGCAGAAAATATCCGTAGAGTTCGAGCGATTCCTCGATGAAGGTTTTGACAAGGCGGTAATCAATATCAATGACAGGAAATCCGGTGCCGGCGGAAAAGCCGCTGAAGGTTCCTTCGCAGAGATTTCCGGCTTGCGGATGAAGCGGGAGGGCGATGTTCGCCACGGCCGGGTGATTTGTCCATGTATTCAGATTGTCCGCCACCCAGACGTCATTCGAAAAGGCGGAAAGATCGACACCGTTCTTCTGCAGGCAGAGAAGCGGTTCGACGGCTTGGTTGACATTTTGGTCCAGTTGGTCGAAGACACGGTTCCAGAGTTTTTTCATTCCCAAAAGGCGTGAAAAAACGAGGATGACATTGAGTGCAAGGACGATGGACGCGACCGCCGAGTTTTGAATGAATTGGCAGATTCCCGTGAGAATGTCCGCAATCGAAAAAGTCTTCAACACGTATGCAACGCTTAACAGAAAACAAAGGACAGCGAAAACGGCCCAGCTGCCGTGGAAGATGAAATCGAAGAAATAATCCAATTCCCGGCAAAACATGCAGGACAGGAATCCTGCCACCAGAACAAGCGGAGCACGCAGTTTTGTACGATCGGCCTTAGCCAAACCCGCAAAGATCAAGATGGAAAGGAGCAGCAGGATTTCCTGGGAGATTTCCGTGCAGGAATATTCCGAAAATTTGGACTGTCTGCCGGAATAGGTGTCAACGAGGGTAATTGCCGGAACGAGAACGGGGCCGAAAGTCAGAATGGACAGAAGAATTGCTTTTGAAAGAAGAATGCGTGGTTTTGTCATGAATCGTCTCTGCAAGTGAAACCATGTTGATGATTTTGTGTGTTGGTTTCGGTGTTATTTGGTAAGGTATTGTGGTGGGGAAAAGGAGAGCCAAAGTGAGGCTGTACAATTTGGATTATAGCAAAATTTTGCAATTCATGTCAGTGCTTGCGCGGCTGGACGGGTTGGGGCAGGGAGGCTCGAGTGGCGAGCCGCCACGGGGTCGGGAGGCCCGACAGCCGCATGTTGACCATAGCGAACACACGGTCGTATGAGGTTTTGTTTCACGCAGAGAACGCAGAGCCATTCCGTTCGCAAAGCCAATACCGCGTGAGCGGGGAGGAGTTTATGAGGGAATTAACAGGATTACGATGGTGAAGGGAGTTACAGAGGATTGACGGGATGGATTTTTTGGGGTTTTCGAGGGTGCGCGAATTTTGAACACAAAGGCGAAGGAAGCGGGGAGAGAAAGCCATAAAGAGAATTTTGTTGTTTCTTCGGGCGTTCCGCGAAAACCAAAAAAACTTTGTGTTTCTATCCTTTCAAGGAAATGCTCTTTGTGTTCCTTTGTGTTTTTTTTCGCGCGGCTTTGCTTTGGCTTTGCCTCTCGAGCAGAGTGTCAAGTGCGCGCGATTTTTAACCACAAAGGGTCGGGAGTCCCGAGTGGCGAGCCGCCACAGGCGATGAGAGTTGCGCTGCGCATCCAAGGATTGGGAAAGAGGGGCGCATACGGAGCCAACCCCCCCCAAAAAAAAAACATCGTGCACAATGGCTCTGCGTACTCTGCGTTCTCTGCGTGAAACAAATA
>JBJEVW010000311.1:0-7925 GCA_051884735.1 Kiritimatiellia bacterium
GTCAAAAAGGGTACGGCATTTGCCGCATACTGGAAGTACGCGGATGACGACGATTCCACCGCCTGGACGCTGCACGCTTCCCGCACGATGAGCGAAGAATTCTCCGCCGATGGACTTCAGGCCGGCATCTGCCTGACGCCACAATCCAGTAGCGCTTCCATTACCGTCACCGTTACGGATTTCGATGTGCGCCAACTCGTGCGGACCGCTCCCGGTTCCGATGCCATCACGGTTTCCTGGGATGCTACACAGCCCGATTTGCCCGCCAATGCCACCATTACCGGATTCACCATCTACCGGACTTCCGTCGATTCCGGCATCCGTACTGCCCTTGATACCGTTTCTGCCTCCGCGACCGAATTCGCAGACGCTTCCGCCGTTACCGGCAAGCGCTATGTCTACGATGTGGAGGTCGCTTACGACACTCCCGGCGAAACGGAAGAAGCGCAAGCCGTCTCCGCCACATTGGCCATCGGCTCCTCGCTGGAAACGCGGATCGCGCTCGAGACCTCCAACACCGTCGCCTCTTCTCTCAAGGGAATGGCAAACCAATATTTCCGTAACGGCGAACTGATCGGCTCTCTCGCCTATCAGGGAAATTCCTGGAGCCCGTGGTCAAACGGCACCAACAACGGCAATATCTATCCTGCAACCGATGACACAATCGCCGTCGGCGCCGGCCTCGGTGAAACAGGTGCCGTCAACTTCACGATGCACAGCCAATCGATCCTCCGCTTCCCGACGTCCGGTTTCTGGCGCGCCCGGGCATCGTTCGATGATTACGGAATCATCAAACTGGACGGCAAGACGATCTTCGCCTCGAAATCGTATGGCGACGGCCGCATCTACTCTTCCCCCGTTTGGGTCGAGGCGGGACGCAACTATTTCCTCGAATACGACTACGAAAACGCCAGTGGCTCTTCTTACTTCGAAATCATCTTTACGCCTTGCAATGCCGCAGGCGGCAGTTATTGGGTCAACAATAGCGGCTTCAAGGTCGAGCCGATTCCCGCTCCGTGGAACTTGTACGATATGGGCAGATCCGCAAAATTGGGGAATGCCGCATACGACAACGATTGGATGAGATTCACCCTCAATGCCTCCGGCCGCGGATTTACCGCCGCCTACGATGAGGGTCAGCATGTCTGGATTGACGCTCCGGAAGCCGATTTCGACTTCATCGCCCGCGTGACGCCCGCCTCCGGCGACAATGACGCCCAGGCCGGTATCGTCCTGCGCTCGGAAACACGCTCCGAAACATCCCCCGAAGCCGGTCTCTTCCTTGTCGGCAACGAGCTTCGTATCGCCATCCGCTCCGACAAAGGCGAAACCGCCGAAACCACCGTCCAGACGCTCGATTCCGTCCCCGCGTCCCTGAACCTCCGCTTGATGCGCAAGGGAACCCGGCTCGCGTGCTACTACTTGGACGGGGGTGCCGCTTCCCTCCGCAATTGGACGCAGGTCGCCTCCGAAATCGATCTCCCGGAAGCCCTCCAAACCGCCGGAAATCTCGGCATCGCCGCCGCTTCCGGCGACAACAACTCGCTCGCGACGGTCCTCTTCGACCGGATTTCCATCCTCGATATCCCCGATATCAATCCTGACATCACGCTTTTGACCGAATCGGACGGCTCCGTCCGTCTCTACACGTCCGTTACGTCCGATGAGGCTGTCTATGCCGAAAAGGCCGCCGCAATCTACAACGGCATCCGCAACGGCTATTTCTGGACAAGCGATATCACCACGCCTTACTCGTCCTTCGATATCGGCGTCCACTCCGGCATTCCGACCAACGCCCCGTCGAAAATCATCGCGGACAACGTTTCCTTCGGAGTCGCTCTTCCGTATGTCTTCGAGTCGGATGACCTCCGTGCACTCGAGTTTTTCACGCTGACGCCCGTTTCCTATGTTCTCGGAGAAACCATCAACCCCGCGTTGAAGGTGGCCACAACCTTCGGACTCTCCCGCCAGCAGCCGACCGAAACCGGAACCGGCATCGGCCAGGTCTACTCGAAATCCTGGCAGTCCGGCCCCGTGTCAACATCCGGCAATGTCATCGTCATCGGCCCGGCCGCATTCCCGGACTGGGATCGGGCACGCGACGGCGCTCTCGTCGTCAATGGCACCTCAATCGGAAATGAACTCTTTTGGGGAATGTTCCTCGGCCAGTTGACCGCGCCCTACTCCGGATACTACCGCTTCCAGATTACGGCAGACGATATCTTCGGCTTCTACCTGGACGGCAAGGCCGTCAATGGCGATTTGCATGCCTACGATGCCTCCAACCCCGAATCCGTCCCGCTGACCCGAATCACCGATTGGATGTACCTGAAAGCAGGAGAACCGCTTCCCGTTTCCGCCCTCTACAGTGCAATCGGCTCCAATCGCACGGTCAACAAACTCCAGATTCTCTGGGAAAACGGCGCCGGAACAGGCGGTTTCACCCCCATTCCCGTCACGGCTCTCTCGACATCCCTGACGAAGGATACGACAACCATCCCCGACAATACGTCCGAGACGTCCGTCGCCCATTTCGGCGATTGGAACGATTTGCAGTGGGGAACCGACATGCGCGGCATCACGATGATGGAACGCATCGCCCCGGAAAAAAACTATGATCCGGAGAAGCTCAATCTCTCTTTCGCAAGCTGCTCCTCCGGCTCGAACGCCAGTTCCGGTCACTTGCTCTACCGCGAATTCGATCCCGGTGCCGATTTCGTCATCCGCGCTTCCGTCTCCGGTTGCAACGGATTCCAATGGAATGCACGCAACGGATTGTATGTCGCCGCATCCACCAACCAGACCGCGCCCTCTCTCTCCATCGAACGCCTTCGCTACGACAATTCGTATATTTTTGTCAGAAATCGCACCGAGGAAGCGGGGGAGATGCAAAACACGCAGGTTACCGTGGATAACGGCGATTACGGAATGCAGGACTTGGAAATCATTCGCCGCGGCGAATGGCTTCGCGCCTACGTGAATGGCCAACTGGTCAAATCCGTCAATGTTTCCTCTTGGAAACAACCGATCGTGGTCGGCTTCGTGGGCTACTCGCAGGCCGCCGAACATTGCGTCGTATCCTCCTTCCATCATGCGGAAGTCGGATACTTGCCCCCGCGCCCGACAACCGTGATTGTCTACTGATTCCAAAAATCGTATTCTTTCCTCTCCGGAATCCGCCGGATTCCGGAGAGGAATGCCACGATTCCCTCTTCTTCCGGCGCTTTTCTTCAATCGTCCATCTCTTTTTTTGATTCGTTTTGCGGGAGATTCCCGAGATACGGCTCCTTTCCGTACCGTATGCCTGATTCTGAAGCACAAACCCATTTGCCGTCCCTTTCTGTTGTCACGACAGAAAATACTTCCCTTGAAAAACTTCCGGACGCCTATCGGCTGACCGTTCGCAGACAAGGGGCGGTTTCCGAAACCCGTTTTCTGGGAGACACGGGTACGTTCGAGCTTTTCCTTCCCGCTCCTTGCATCGTTTCCTGCCAGGTCGAAAATCTCTATCCTTTCCAGGAAACCCTCATCTTTCAAGCCTCGTTTTCCGACGAAGACCGCCCGATTCTCGACGCCTCGAATGCCACCGCCAGAACGGGTATCGTGCTCGACCCCGGCGAATCCGGACGGCTGGAACTGCGCCTTCCTCCCGCCGCCATGCCCGGAAAACCCGCTCATCCCGCCGCCTATTCGCAGACGCATACAATCCGCTTGACTTCCCTCTCGTTTCTCATTCAGGCAACCGATGCCCGCGCCAGCGAACTGGCCGGCGATTTCCGGCTGAGCGATTTTCGCGTGGAACCGCTCCCGGCTTCGGCGCCAAGCCAACCTTCCCCTCCCTGGCAAAACCCGTTTATCGACGATTTCGGCCAATACAACAAACTCGATTGGCCCGAAAAAGTCAAATCGCCCGCAGAACTGCCCGAAGACCTCGCCCGCGAATTGCCTTCCCTCCGCCCAGCCCCCGGCAACTGGGACGCTTTCGGCGGCTGGGCAACCGGCCCCCGACACGAGGCGACCGGACATTTTCGCGTCGAAAAAATCGACGGGAAATGGTGGTTCGTCGATCCTTGCGGAAACCTTTTCTTTTCCTACGGAATCGATACGCTGCGCCACTACACCGACCGCACAAACGGCCGGCTCCACCCGGAATGGTTCCAAACGCCCGTCCCCAAAAACGGCTGGATGAACTTCATCCACTGGAATCTGCAAAAGAAATTCGGCGAGGAAGACTATGTCGCCCGATATTACGATTTCATCCTCCGCCGGCTCGATACCTGGGGCGTCAATACGCTCGGTCGTTGGGCCGCCCACAAGCTTACGCTGTACGGACGCAAACCGTACTTGATCCTCCTCTACGACACCGCACCGAAGGTGCCGATGGTCAAAGGAACCGATTTCTACGATTGCTTCCATCCGGAATTTCCCGACCGGATGCTGGAGGCGATCCAAATGCAAAAACGCGAGGAGTCCGTCGCCCACTCGCTCGAGGATCCAATGTGCCTCGGATACTGCGTGGACAACGAAAAGGACTTCGTCGGCATCGTCAACAGACTGCTCGCCCAGCCCTACCGGACTTGTCCGACAAAGACCGAATTCTTGCGCGATGTGCGCCTCCGCCATCTCACGCTTTCCGCCTTGAATTCCGCCTGGGGAACCGATTTCCGGACGTGGGAGGAATTCGCCGAGCTTCGCGGCCCCGTCCCCGGGGAAGGCTACCGCACCGACGCCGTCCTCTTTCGCCGCAAATGGCTCGATCGCTATTTCCGCATCTGCCGCCAGGCCGTCAAATCCCTCTCGCCGCAAAAACTCTTTTTCGCTTGCGCATTCAAAGGATTCCGCCAGCCGCCCGACGTCTGGGAAACCGCCGCCAGCTACGCCGATGTCCTTTCGATCAATATCCACGCATACGGTACCGCTCAATTCGTCCCTCGTGGCGATGGCGGCCGGATCGTCGACAAGCCCATCCTGGTCGGTGCTTTCAATTTCGGTTGCGCCGATCGCGGCATGGGCTCCGGCGGTCCTACTCCCTGCCCCAACCAAAACGAACGCGCACGGACCTTCCAACGCTTCGTGCAGGGTGCAATGCAAAACCCGCATATCGTCGGTTGCCACTACTTCCAATACCGCGATCAACCCCTCGTCGGGCGCGGCGACGGCGAAGCCTATCAAATCGGCTTTGTCGACGGTTGCGACCGCCCCTATCCGGAAATGATCAAGGCTTCCCGTATCATCGGCGAAAATCTCTATCCCGAATCCACGCGCTTTACGAGAACGCTTCCATACCGGCGATACGATGAGCCGCTCCCTTGAGCCGCCGCGTCCTCCCTCCGTTCTTCCTTCCTTTTCGCTTTTCACGGAATATGAAACCTTTCTTGTTTCTGCTCGTGATTGTCATTCTGGCTTTCACCTGTCTCTTCTTGCAAAAAAAAGGCTACTTCGATCAGCCCGCAACAACGCCGCTTCAAATGGAGCAAAACAAGCCCGAAAGCGAGCCGCCAGCCATCGCCGGCGAATCGCCTGCCGAGCCGCTCCCGCCCCACGAACCGGTTGACGGAACGCCCGACATCCGCCCGCTTTCTTTCTCCCGGGAACAGGTGAAGGCAGTCTATCAGGCCGAACTCCAATTCGAACCCGGAAATACCTACCGCCTCCGTACGGCTACCGCCGAATGGGATGCCGGATTGCGCATTCTCCCCCGCCCCGGCGAACCGGGAATCGATCTGAGCGGTGCCCAATGGTTCTGCATGGATATCGAAAACCTTTCTCCCGATCGCCAGGTGCGGCTGACGCTCCACCTCTCCTCCGGCGAGCATACTTCCGATTCCGGCGACCACGCTTCCGCCATTCTCACGAAAAACCGCGCCGTCAATACCGGCATTGCCCTCAACCCCGGCGAAAAACAGACGCTCCGCATCTTCCTGCCGCACGCCGATCTCTACCTCTCTCCGGACGATTCCGCGCCCGGCTCCCGTCCGAACCGCCGCGGCACCCCTTCGATCTATGTCGTAGATACCAGTCATATCTCGCAAATCGAACTGAAAATGCAATGGCCGTTCGAAGATTCCGTCAAGTGGCTCGCCGATGTCCGCATCTCCAATCTGCGGCTCGAAGGAAAGCCCGATGAAAACCGGATCGTCCCGAAACAGGGATTTTTCCCCTTTATCGACGAATTCGGCCAGAATATCCACGCCGATTGGCCCGAAAAACTCAAAAGCCGCGACGAGCTGCCCGCCGACTTGGCGCGCGAACGCGCCGCCCTCCGGCCCGCCCCCGCTTCGTGGGATCGCTTCGGCGGCTGGGCAAAGGGTCCGCAACTTCAGGCAACCGGATCCTTCCGTACCGAAAAATACGGCGGAAAATGGTTCTTGGTCACCCCGGACGGGCACTTGTTCTTCTCCTCCGGCATCGATGTCGTCCGGAACAATACCGATACGCCAAACGGAGCTCTCCATCCCAATTGGTACAAATCCCCGATTCCCGCCGATGGAATGCTCCCCTTTACCCACTGGGCGCTGCAACGGAAATTCGGAAAGGACGACTACTTGGCTGACTACTACCCGTTTGTCATCCAACGCCTCGATTCCTGGGGAATCAACACCATTGGAAACTGGGGCGCCCGCGAAATCATGCTGCTCGGCCGCAAACCCTATACGGCTTGCGTTTTTGAACGCAACCGCGACGTCCCCATGCTGCCGGATCGCGTCTTCTACGATTGCTTTGCGCCCGATTTCCGCGAGCGCTTCGCCAAAGCCGTCAAGACGGCTTTCGAAAAGGAGGCCTGCCTCGCAAAGTCCATCACCGATCCCATGTGCATCGGATACTTCGTGGATAACGAACTCGGATTCAAGCAGGTCACCGCCAAAATGTTCGGCGCCGATTTCGAAACATGCGGCAGCAAACGCGAATTCCTCAGCCGCGCTTTCAAAAAATACAAAACGGTCGAGGCAGTCAATGCCGCTTGGGAACTCAAGGTCGCCGACTGGTCGGAACTCAAGTCCATGACGACCCTCCCGAAGGGGCGCGGCTTCCGTGAAGACGCAGCCGCTTTCGAGGCCGCGCTCTACGAAATCTATTTCCGGACCGTTCGCGAGTCCCTCAAGTCCATCGCCCCCGACCGTCTCTATCTCGGCTGCCGCTTCGTCGGCTTCCGCCAGCCCGAACACCTCTGGAACGCCGCCGCCAAATCCTGCGACGTCCTCTCCGTCAACACCTACGCAAACTCCGTCTTCAACATTCCCGCCTCCATCTGGAATGATCGCCGTCCCGAAAAACCGCTCCTCATCGGCGAATTCCATTTCGGAACCTTCGACCGCGGCATGTTCCGGGCTTCCCTCTGCCCCGTCGCCTCCCAGACCGAACGGGCCCGTTCCTACATCCGGTTCATGCAGGGCGCCCTCTGCCATCCGATGATCGTCGGGGCCCATTGGTTCCAATATCGCGATCAGCCCCTCGTCGGCCGTGGCGATGGCGAAGCCTACCAAATCGGATGGGTCGACGGCTGCGACCGCCCCTACACGGAACTCTGCAACGCAGGTCGTACGGTCGGCTCCGGCATGTATTCCTACCGCATCCGGGGTAAACTCCTCAACGAAATGGGCGACGACTCCCTCCCCCAATAGCCCCCGCTCGTTTTGCTGCTACGTTATTGCCCGTGGCGGCTCGCCCCCCCCGCTCGTTTTGCTGCTACGTTATTGCCCGTGGCGGCTCGCCACCCGTCCGCCGCCCCCTGACAGAGCGACGCGCGCACGCACACCCTTATCCCGGTTTTCGGGTGGAGATTCCGGCAATGAGACACCCTCTTGTCTGCAAAGACTCAATCGATTTTCTCCGTCTCGCAAAAATCCGCAGCCTTTTTCAAATGGCGAGCCGAAACTCGCGTATGCGCGGTGCGCGGGTTGGCGGCGCGAGTCGGGAGACCCGAC
>JBJEVW010000312.1:0-1935 GCA_051884735.1 Kiritimatiellia bacterium
CTCCATATTTATTGGCCGGTTTCCAAACACCGAATCCTCCAGGACAAGCCGATGATCATCCGTTGCCACGCCGATGAACGCAACAGGACAACGCTCGCGGTCACACAGTTTCTGGAATATCTCGCGATTCTCCGGCCGAATCGCCAGCACATAGCGCTCCTGTGCTTCGCAACACCAGATTTCCATCGGAGACATCGACGGCTCTTCGTTGTGGACGTCGCGCAGACAGAAGATTCCGCCTGTCTTCTCAACCAATTCGGGACAGCCGTTCGAAAGTCCGCCAGCACCAATGTCATGAATGGACAAAATCGGGTTCTTTTCTCCGCCCATCGCAACACAGGCGTCGATCACCTCCTGGCAACGGCGCTGCATTTCCGCATTGCCGCGCTGAACCGAATTGAAATCCAATTCCGCGTCATTCGAGCCGAGAACCAGCGAAGAGGCCGCGCCACCACCCAACCCGATGCGCATGGCGGGTCCGCCCAACTGCACAATCAGTGCCCCGACCGGGATCTCCTTCTTCAACGTCATTGAGCGGCGTATGTTGCCCATGCCGCCCGCCAACATGATCGGTTTGTCATACCCCCAATAACGGCCGCCCGCCATCGCTTCAAACGACCGGAAAAAGCCGCATAGCTGCGGTCGCCCGAATTCGTTGCCGAAGGCCGCGCCGCCAATCGGACCATCCGTCATGATTTGCAAAGGCGTCGCCAAACGAGTGGGCGCGGATACTTCTTTCTCCCACGGCAACACATAGCCGGGAATGCGCAAATTCGACACCATGAATCCGCAAATGCCGGCCTTCGTGCGGGAGCCGATGCCTGTCGCCGCTTCATCGCGAATTTCGCCACCCACCCCCGTTGCCGCACCCGGATAGGGCGAAATCGCCGTCGGATGATTGTGGGTTTCCACTTTCATCAGGATATCCACCTGATCTTTCGTGAAGGCATAGCGGTGCGTTTCCGGATCGCACGCAAATGCTTGGCTTTCAAAACCTTCCACAACACCGGAATTGTCCGAATAGGCAACCAAAGTGTGTTCGGGCGTGACCGCATGCGTGTGCTTGATCATTTTGAAGAGAGACTGGTCTTTTTCTTCCCCGTCAATCGTCCAAGACGCACCGAATATCTTATGCCGGCAGTGCTCGGAATTCACCTGCCCAAACATCACGATTTCCGTATCGGTCGGATTCTTTCCGGCCTTCCGGGAACACTCCGTCAAATAATCGATTTCATCTGGATACAAGGCAAGACCCATTTCGATATTGGCGCGCTCCAATGCTGCGCGCCCCTCCGAAAGGACATCGTACTCCTTCCCCGGTTTCGGAACTCCCTCCGCAAACAAATCGCCCAAATCCGTGTAGACCCCTTCCGTCATCCGGTCATGGAACAAACCCGCCGCCGGCGCCAAATCGGCAATCGTCAACGCTTTACCCTTGCGCTTGACTTGCAGGCGGATCGCCCGCTCGACCCGGATAACCGCTTCGCCCAAACCACAGGAACGGAAAATATCTGTGGCTTTCGAAGACCACGGCGAAATCGTGCCCTTGCGAGGCGCAATAAAAACAAATCCTTCCTGACGGCTCTGCGCACGCCCGACCGCCCCTAGCAACTCGGATGCCCGCAAAATCTGCTCATCGCTCAGCCTGCCGCGCGTGTCCAGCAAATAAATCCAAGTTGCATTGACTTGGATCGCAGCGCCAAGTTCTTTCGACAATTCTTTTTCAAGCTGATTCTGTCGAAATTCAGGATAGGCATCGGTTCCGGAAAGAGAAAACATGGGGACCTCTAGGTGGGGGTGAAAGAATAGAGTAAATCATATCAAAATTTTCCCCTTCGGTAAATCTCCCGTCACCTTTTGGGTGTGACCAAACTTTGTCATGTGGCTTCCAGAAGTAAACTTGGTTTTAGTAGTAGTTTACCCCCTATAAAGATT
>JBJEVW010000313.1:0-1934 GCA_051884735.1 Kiritimatiellia bacterium
ATGACGCAAGTCCTTGAATTTCGTTTAGGTGGGCTTTTGTATACGAATCGTTTGGGGGAGGTGGTGTCTGGCGGACGCATTGCCGCGGCATCCGATTTGATTTTGGAATGCACGATGTCATACGCGCCGGATTCCGATGCCAAGATTTCACTCAACAATTCATTGGGTGTCATCCATGATCGAATTGCAGATGGAATTCCCCTTACGACGTCCCGGTCCGGCGGGGCGCTTGAACTTATCGGAAATGCTACGGAACCTGTTGCGGAAACCATTACCCCCGTGCGCCTTCAATCCGGAAAGTTGATGATCAAAGTCAAGGGCGCTTCGTCCGCCATATCGACCGATTTGCACTTAACCGGGTTTGAAAGGGAATCCGGAACAGCTCTTGGTGTTACGGCCGAAACGGGAGGGCGCGTTTTTGCCGATATTGCCGAGATGCAGAACGGTATGTTGCAACCTTGGATTATCCAGTCTGGAAATGGAAGTTTCATGAAATTGGATGCCGAGAATGGCAACATCATCCCGCTTGATTCTGCCGACTATGTTTCTCTGGACGATCTCCCTGCAGAAGGCTACGCCATAGCAACGATTCCCGCGGGCGATTTTACGATCGGCAAACCGACGGATATTTGGTCTCTGACATTCAACCAAAGCGGAAACCATTCCTTGATATTGAATGAGGATCTGACGATTCATTCGGGTGGGGTGAATTTTCGTTCCGGGACCTACCTCAAGATCGCTTCCAATGGGGGCGCTCTTCGTTTTGCGGGTGAGGACATTGTTTTTTCGACCATTTCTTCCAAAAGCATGACCAATGAGATTGCGGCGCCGATTGAATGGGTGGATCGCGGAACCGGATCGGCTCCCAGTCTTGTCATTCCGAAATGCGAAGCTTCAGGCGGGTTGATTTTCTCCGGCGAGAATCGCATCAAACGATTCAACCGATTCTATTTTGACAATGGACAATCCTCGACACTATACCCGGTTTCATTTCGCGGCGATTCGGTTTGGGAGTTTGATGGCGATTGGTCTGGGCTGGGCGCCATTTATGTCCAAGAAGGTGCTACTCTTATCTTCAATGGGCCGTCGAATATGCGTCAGTATACATTGAATGTCCAGGATGGCCGTGTTGTCTTGAATCATGCGGCAGCTCCCAAACCGACGCTAACCGGCAAAGGCATTGCCATTGTTCCGGAGGAGGTGTCATTCGGCAACGATATTGCATTCAGCGAAAAGGAGCCCGGCGGCATTGTATGCGGTTTTGGCACATTGCTCAAAAATCCGACCATCCTGAATGGAACGCTTCTAGGCGGAACGCCTGAGAAAGCCGGAACCCTGACAATCAAGGGGGCTGTCTATCCTTGCACGAAATCGACTGCTTCCGGTTTTGGTTTTTCGCTTGGCGCGGAAACCAACAGTTTGATTCTTCTCCAAAACAAGCTTTCGTTCCCGAAAGCCCCTTCGGCACCTCTTACCATACGGATTCCCGTGCGCGACCTTTCCAACCAGACTGCCAAGATTCGCGGACAAAGGTTTACGGTTCTGAAGGCTTCTTCGTTGGAAAACTACAGCGAAGAGGATCTATTGTTTGAAATCGAGAATCTTTCACCTTCCCAGATTGACATCAGTGAGGCTTGTGCGGGAATCGATTCGGCGACCAAGGAGCTTTGGATAGAAGGATTGAGGTTCCTGCCACAAGGAGGCATCTTTATCATACGATAGAGCCTCACCGCCGTATGCCGGAAACGGGAAACGAGTGGGGGAATTGTGACACTGTTTTCCGTTGTTTTCTTTTCTCGTGGTTGTTGGATTATTGTGTTTTATGAAATTCACATTTTTCACCATTTGGTCCTTGCTCGGCATTCTGCTGACATCAACGAAGGCGGTTGCCATCCCGGTTGATGCGCTTGGCGAACGACCGGCATTCACATTAG
>JBJEVW010000314.1:0-7856 GCA_051884735.1 Kiritimatiellia bacterium
CTACAAAAAATCGGTTTCTTTTGAGAATCAGGCCGCTTATATCGTCCGGGCGCATGTTCTTGCTTTGTCGGAACCAAATGTCGAAACATTCTTCTGGTTTCTCTTTTGCGACGGCAGCAACCGCGAATCCGATCCCGAACAAAGTTTCGGCATTCTCCATCCGGACGGCTCGCCAAAGCCCGCTTTCTGCATGTATGCGGTCATGACCTCTCTTTTACGCGGCGCAAAACCCGTTTCGGAATGGAATGTCGACACACCCTTCTATCGTCGTACCTTTCGCCGGGATGGCGAACAAATCGATATCGTTTGGTCGCTTGAACAAACCTGTCTCCCGAAAAGCGAATGGCAGGGCAAGCGCGCCATGGATGCCTATGGACGAATACTGCCGCAATTCGACGGAACACTTTCCGGTCAACCGGTCTATCTCATCTCCGGCAAATGACAAAAAAGGGCGGACGTCCGGTTGGACGCCCGCCCTTTTCCGCAAATCGGTGAAGCGTGTTCGCTCCTTTACGACCGGAGCGCAATCGCTTCTTCGCGCAATGCCGCACGATACGCTTCGACGTCCGCGAGGGGAGCGCGCGCAACGCCGTCTTTCATCGCCGCCAACGCCACGGCCGTGGCAACCGTCGGCAAGAGCATGTCGTCGAAGGGTTTCGGAATGATGTAGTCCCGGCCGAATTCAAGCGTCTCGCCGGCATACAGCTCGCGCGTATGCGCAGACGCGGGAGCGCGAACAGCAGCAGCAAGCGCATCGGCCGCCGCCAGCTTCATGGCAGGCGTGATCTTCCGCGCACACACGTCCAGAGCCCCACGGAAAAGGAACGGGAAGCAAAGTACGTTGTTGATCTGGTTCGGATAGTCCGAACGTCCCGTTGCCATCACATACGAACGGTCGCCCATCACTTCGCGAACTTGCTCGGGACGGATTTCCGGATTCGGATTGGCTAATGCGAAAACCGCCGGATTCTTCGCCATCGTCAACAGCCAAGCGGGTTTTACGCAGTCTGCAATCGAAACACCGACAAAGACATCGGCCCCCTTCAGCGCGTCTTCAAGCGTGCGGGCGCCCGTCTCTTCGGCAATGCTTTCGTGGCGAGGCTGGTTGCCGGGTCGTCCTTTGTAGATGACGCCCTTGGAGTCGCACGAAATCACCTGTGCGACACCTCCTTGAAGGAGCATCTGGCGAATGCGCGTTCCGGCCGCACCTGCCCCGTTGACGACAACGCGCAGACTGCCGAAGGGCTTGTCCGCGTAGATTGCATAGTTGCGCACCGCCGCCAAAACAATGACCGCCGTTCCCCACTGGTCGTCATGAAACACGGGAATATCCAACTCTTCCGCAAGCTTGTCTTCAATCTCGAAACAGGCAGGTCCGGCAATATCCTCGAGATTGATGCTGCCGTACATCGGGGCAATGGCACGGACCGCGTCCATCACACGCTCCGGATCGGTCTTTCCCGTGCTGGCTCCGCCCACGCGGCAATGGTCCAACACAACCGGCCACGCATCAACACCGGCAAAACTCTTGAACAAGACGCATTTGCCTTCCATGACCGGAATGGCAGCCGTCGGACCGCGATCTCCCAAGCCCAAAATGGCGGTTCCATCGCTGACAACGGCTACCGTCTTCCCTTTGGCCGTATAGCGGAATGCCTCTTCCGGATGATCGGCCAGCCGGAGTACCGCTTTTCCGACTCCCGGCGTATAGGCCAGACAAAGATCTTCAACCGTCTTGACGGCATGGGGCATGCGAAGCGCGACTTTTCCGCCTTCGTGGAACTTTAATACAGAAGCCTCGTCGATATTCATAGGTGTTCTTGATCCTGAAAAACGTTCCCCTCGAAATGGGGTGATGAATGCACTCTATACTCCCCTATTGGGGGCGTTCCGTCAACTCCATTTCCCGCAATCCCGTTTCGGTCGCGGGAAATGTCCTCCCATCGTCCTCATTCATTCAAGGCTCATGCATAGAGCTCGCACGATATGCGCTACCGGCTTGCCTTGCGCACGCGCAAACGCCCGACCAGCAAAAAGAACGCCGATGCGGCCAATGTCGCCAAAAAGGCGGGGACGGGAGAATCAAACGCCTCACGGGAATAGGCGCCAATCCATGCGTAGAATCCGGAAATCAATGCATTTCCAACCGCAACTTGCAAAACCGTCTGCTTGAGCGGATAACGTCCCAATCCCGCAAAGACCAGCGAAACTTCCGCCAAAACCGGAACACCGCGAAGCCCCAGCAAAACCAACGCCCCGCCTTTTGCCTGAAGCGCCTGCAAGGCCTGCATATCCCCTTCGCCAATGAGCTTCTTCGCCCAGTCGGACGCATACAACCCGATTAAATAGCCGATAGCGGCACTGACGGACATCGCGGCAAAGGATGCGAGCGTTCCATACCAAACCCCCAAATACAGCCCGCACATCGTGCTGACCAGACAAGAGGGAATCGGCAGCAGAATGTCCGAGGCCAAAACGGAAAACAACAAAAACGCCACGACACACTTGTTCGTGGCATTCCGCTGGACGCTTGCATGGACCCAATTGTCAATCGGCTCCGCCCAAAGGAAAAAACTGACGAGAACCAAAAGGCAAACAGCGATAAACAGGATGACCGTGCGGATGGGAAATGGATGTTTCATGCCCGTCTAAACGCCTGTCCGCCCGTTCCGGTTCGCTTCTTCGCCCAACTCTATCGCCCGATCTTTCTCCGCTCGCTTCAAAAACGCCAATTCCTTCAAGACGGGCGGAATCGTTGCGAGATTCGCCACCAAATCCGAAATTGGCATGGAAAGCCAAACCATTTGCAAGGCATGATGCGGAAAAAGTCGCGGCAAAATCCAAATGCACGGCAACAGGCAGATGACTTGGCGAAGCAGCGACAGCAAAATCGCAATCCGGGGCCTTCCGATCGCCTGAAAATACCCGTTGGCGGTTACGTTGATGCCGATGCACCAAATCATGCAGTTGCCGACGTAGATCGCAGTCGTGCAAACATCCTTCATCTCCGGAATCGTCGTGAAACAGCTGGTCAGCTCCCGCGCAAACACAATCGGCACAACACAGGCAATCACACAACACGCGGAAATCAATTTAAACCCCAGCAAAAAGGTCCGCCTGACACGTCCATAGTTCTTGGCACCCCAATTGAACCCGAATATCGGCGTCAAGCCCTGCGAAATCCCCATCATCGGCATGAAGAAGACCATCAGGATCGTCTGCAAAATGCCGTACGCGCCGATTTGATTGGTCGCCATCTCCGGGCCCGTCGAATAGGTGGAAAGCGCATTGTTGAACGAAAAGACAATCGCGGAAGCGGCCAGTTGCATCAAAAACGGCGATAGGCCAATCGACAGCACACGCCCCGCCAAATCCCCGTAAAACCGGATGTTCCCCAAATGGAGACGCAGCATCGAACGCCCGGAAAGATAATGCCAAAGTCCAAACAGACACGACAATGTCATCGAAAGGTTCGTCGCCCATGCCGCACCGGCAATTCCCCAGTCGAATACATAAATGAAAAGGGGATCCAACACCAGATTGAGTCCAAAGCCGACAAACATGCAATACATCGACTGCCTCGGCGCACCTTCCGCCCGCATGCAGTTGGAAAGTCCAAACGCCAAATGCGAAAAGAACGTAAACGGTACGACAATCAGCAAATAAAGCCGTGCCGCATCAAGCGTGCCGACCCCGATTCCTTCCTTGCCGCCCACCATCATCTGCAGCAGCGGATCCAAAAAGAAAAAGTACATCAGAACCGGAAGGACAATGCCAAAGGCAATCTTCATGGCCACGCACTGCCCCAATGCCCGCTCGGCATCTTGCTTGCGGCCTTCCCCCAGAAAAATGGAAATAACGGCTCCGGAACCGGCGCCAATCAAGACACCGACCGCTCCAATCACGGTCATGATCGGAAAGGTAAGCGCCAACCCCGCAATCGAATCCGCACCACATACACGGCCGACAAAAATACGGTCCACCACATTGTATAGCAAGTGCAAGGTTGTCGTAATGAGCGCCGGCCAGGCAAAGTGGAACAAGAGCGGTAAAATCCGTCCCGTGGCCAACTGGTTGATGGTCTTTGCTTCCATCGTCTCTGATTGATTTTCGCGATCCATGGCTTTTCGATTCAAGTACGCTGCAACCATAATCAATTAGCCGATTTTCCGCAACCTCCATCCTCGAAACACCATAGTAGGGGTTAGTAGGGGTGAATTGGCAAAGTAGATGCCCATACCGGTATGGGCATCTACTTTGCCAATTCACCAACGATGCGATACCACCGGCTTCATCTACTTGCCTTTTTTCCCGTATTTTGCGATAATTATTGCCGTTTCCATTTATTTGGACTGCATTTGTTTCGGTTATTAGCACTCCCTTTATCAATATGGCCTCTACTATGCCCCCCAAAAAGGATTTACAGAATCTTCAACATGCCCAAGATATTCCGGAAGAACTCGCAAACTTGAAGGAATGGTGGAATGCAAATGGCAACATTGTTACCATTGTACTGATTGTCATTCTCCTTTGCGTATTGGGGATTCGTCAATTCAAAACGGCGAAAGCGAGCCGAATCGAAAAAATCTCGACGGAATATTTGGCCTCTTCCGATGCCACCGGATTCGAAACGATCATCCAAGAAAACAAGTCCGATGACGTTGTGGCGATGGCACGCCTCCGCCTTGCCTCGCTCTATTATTTCGACAATAAAATCAGCCTGGCCGCCACTGTCTATCAAGACTTCCTCAACAATCACGTCAATCACCCAATGATGGACGTCGCTCTCGATGGCCTCGCCCACTGCATGGAAGCACAAGGGAAAATCGATGAGGCAATCGCTGGATATAGCCGCTTGACCTCCGATTATCCCCAATCATTCCTTGTCGCCGATGCCATCATCGGAAAGGCCCGTTGCCTTTTTCTGAAGGATACCGAAGAGTCGAAGCGCGAAGGAAAGTCCATGTTGGATCTGTTCCTCACGGAAAATGCCCGTTCGGATTGGGCGGAATTCGCCGATGAAACGCTTCGTGCAAAGGATCGGCTCAAGGTCATCACCCCGAAAGAACAATTTGCGGATATCGAAAAATTCCTCAGCGATACCAAGACGGACGCAGCCGTAGACGCCGCAGTCAAAACCGCCGAAGCAACTTCTGAAAAAACGGACACAACGGGCGATGCTGCGGACACGTCACCCATCGAAGCAGCCCCCATCGCTCCTGCCCAAACTGAGCCTGCCCCCGCCGCCGCTTCGGAAGCCGCGCTGGAAAAGTAAGTGGCTTTGCCTCTTTTCTTGCGGTGAATTCTCTTCCTCGGAGGATTCACCGTTCCTTTTTACGCCCGTTTTCGAACGCCTATCTTTCCCATCATCGCTATGTCCAGATTTGTTGCCGATACATGGTTCGCTGTCATCGCAGTCTTGTCGGATGTGGCGACGGCATTTTGTTCCATCTATCTGGCAGTCTATATCCGGTTCCAGAGCGGATGGTTCGAAGTCCCATTTGGCATCCCCGAATCCCCCTATGAGGGATACTGGAAACTCGCGTCTATTGCCGCGCTTCTAACCTATGGCATTCTCCGCAGTTTGCGCCTTTACCGGCGCCCGCAACGCGGCAGCTTCCATGGACATATTCCACGCCTTGTCCGTGGTGTCATGTTGGTGACATTCGGACTCCTGATCATCCTTTCCGTTTGGCGCAACTATACAAATCTCTCCTCTGGCGTTGTCGTCGTCTATTTCTTTGTTTTTTCCGTCACGCTCCTTCTTGAACGGGGCATTCTCTTTCGAATCGAAATCATCGCTTCGAGAAGGGCGCTTCCCGAAAATTGCGTCTTGATGATTGGAACCGATGCAACGGCGGCCCGTCTTGCGCGTTGCTTCGCCAGAGATTCGCGTCTGCGCGTCCGGGTCTCCGGATTTCTCCGCTCCACGCCTGACGAAAAGCCGGACGCCTCCATTCCACCGGACTCCATCTTGGGCGACGCCAAGGATTTCTCGACAATCCGGGGGAAAACTCCGAATGTCGTTCAGGTCATCGTGACCAATACGCCAGACGATTCTCGCCTCCTCTATCAAATCGCCGCCGAATGCGAACAGCATTTCATCCGTTTCAATGCCGTTCCAACATTGTTCCACATCCTAACGGCAAATGTCGAAGTGGAAACCATCGATGACATCCCGTTGCTCGGTCTTCGCGTTTCACCTCTCGATAAACTCGGCAACCGGATCATCAAACGTGTCGAAGATATCTTCGGAGCCCTCATCGGACTGCTGATTTCTGCCCCCATCTTGCTCGTTCTCGCAATCTTGATTCGCCGGGAATCTCCAGGCCCCGTCTTCTATGGGCAGATTCGCACGGGATACGGCAACAAGCCTTTCACGATTTGGAAACTCCGTTCCATGCGCCAGAACGCCGAGTCCGACTCGGGCGCCGTTTTTGCCGCCGAAAATGACCCCCGTCGAACCAAGATTGGCACCTTTATGCGCAAAAATAACTTAGACGAACTTCCGCAATTCTGGAATGTCCTCAAAGGCGATATGTCGCTCGTCGGACCACGCCCGGAACGTCCTGAATTCGTTCGCCAATTCTCTTCGGATATCGACCATTACATGCGCCGCCACAATTGCGTTCCGGGAATCACCGGATGGGCGCAAGTTCATGGTTTGCGCGGCAATACATCAATCTCAGACCGCCTCCACGCCGACTTGTGGTACATGGAAAATTGGTCGCTTTCTCTCGATTTCAAAATTCTTCTCCGTACGCTTTTTGCTGTCAAAAACGCATACTGAATTTCTCTTTCTTCTCCGCAATTCCAAGGACTATGGACGTCAGTCAGATTCATTCCCCGCTCGGTTTCACGACCAATATCATTTTTTGGGCCTCATTTTGGTCTTGGTGCTCCGCTCAATGCATCAAGATGCTGATTTCCTTCCGTAAAACGAACAAAATCGATTTTCGGTACTTGGGATCCACGGGTGGTATGCCAAGCGCTCATTCTGCAACCGTTGCCGGATTGGCGACCTCTACAGGCTTGTTGCAAGGATTCGACTCCGCTCTTTTCGCTCTGTCTTGCGTCTTTGCGATCATTACCATGTTCGATGCTTCCACCGTGCGCTATCAAGCCGGACGTCAGGCCGCCGTTCTCAATCAAATTACCGCACAGCTGAATGACACGGGTAAGCCGCAAATTCCACAATCGATGCTGAAGGAACTCTTGGGCCATACGAAAGTTCAAGTCTTCGCCGGCATGTTTTGGGGCATCTTCTTTTCGGCCGTCTATACGCTTGTTTCCGTCTCCCTGACCACCCCCATCGCCAACTGAGTGCTTTCCCTTTTCAATCATTCACCGCTTTTCGCTTTTTTTTTCACCATGGATTGCGTCTTCTGCAAAATCATCGCCAACGAAATTCCCTCCGTAAAGGTTTATGAGGATGATCATATTCTCGCCTTTCTCGACATCAATCCCATTGAAAAAGGCCATGTGCTCCTTATTCCCAAAAAACACTGGGAATCCCTCGCGGCCATTCCTGTCGCAGACTCCGCCGACGTTGCCATTTTGGAAGAACTGACTTACATGGCTCATGTTGTTTGCAAGGCCGTCACCCGCACCTTCGCCGATGGCGCGAACCTCTTGCAGGCAACCGGGAAATGCGCCGGCCAAACGGTCTTCCATCTCCACTTCCATGTCATTCCGCGCTACGGCAACGGCTCCACGCCTCCTTCATTCGAGTCCGGACACGGAGCCTACGCTTCAAATGAAGAACGCGATTCATACGCAGAGAAACTCCGCACGGAAATTTCCAAGGTTCTTGCGGAGGAAGCGATTGTCTGAGCGCCCCTCGCCTTCTCTCTTTC
>JBJEVW010000315.1:0-7850 GCA_051884735.1 Kiritimatiellia bacterium
AATTTTTCCCCCCCCCCTCTTCGCCATGATCCTTGCTATCGCCAATCAAAAGGGCGGCGTCGGTAAAACAACGACCGTCGTGAACCTCGCGGCGGCAATCGCCGCCCGCAAAAAGAATGTCCTCGTCATCGATCTCGATCCGCAGGCAAACGCAACGTCCGGCCTCGGTGTCGAGCCAACCGAGGGCGTTTCCCTTCTCGGAGCGCTCCTCAATCAGGCCAATATCGACGATTATATCGTGGGAACGAGCGTGGAACGGGTCAATCTGATCCCCGCAGAGGTGAATCTCTCCGGTGTTGAAGTCGAAATCGCCCGCCAAGACGATCACCTTCACGCCCTCAACCGGGTGCTCAAACCCATCGAGGACTCGCATGTCTTCGACTATATTCTGCTGGATTGCCCGCCTTCTCTCGGGATTCTCATGACAAACGCCCTCGCCACCGCCGATGCCGTTCTCATCCCGATGCAATGCGAATACTACGCCATGGAGGGGCTTTCCATTATCTTGCAGTTGATCGACCGCATGAGAAACTTCGGTCAAAACCCGACTCTCCGCGCCGAGGGAATCATCATGACCATGTACGCACGCACACGCCTCGCCGATGAGGTGGTGTCTCAAGTGCGCCAACACTATAGCGACCTCGTCTACAAAACCATCGTTCCCCGCTCCGTCCGAGCCGGCGAAGCGCCTTCCTTCGGCATTCCGCTCGTGGCCTACGCCCCCAATACGCCCGTCGCAAAAGCCTATTTCGATCTTGCCGACGAATTTCTCGCTCGCCAACGCCGGAAACGCTAATCCCGTTCTGCCTCCTGTCCCTGATTTTCGCCTCCCACTCGCGCCACCCACTCGCGCCACCGCACCTTTCCGCACACGCTGAGCGTTTTGCTTGCCGCGGACGGCGCCGCGGGGGCGCGAATCGGTTTGCGCGGGCGTGTACGGGATGCAACACGATAAAATGTTCCACCGACTGCCGAAACCCAAGGGCGCACCACCTTCACTCGCTCTCGCCCGTGACAACGCGACAGGAAACTGGGATAAACGTAACTTTTCTACTTTACGGCGATTCTCTCTCGGACAAACGTCTCAAGCGCGACGATACGCGACTTGATCGACGATCCGGAAAACGCCTCGGGCGGTAGAACTTTCGCCACATCGCCGACAATCTCTGCAAAATCCTTGCCGACGCGTTGCATTCCGCCGCCGCCATTTGTCTGGAAAAGGCAGACCTTTTTGTCTTTGAGGGCTTCCTTGTTCTGCGTCACCCAAGTGCGCACGGGCGGCGCCATCGTCCCCCACCAATTGGGCGTTCCCACAAATACGAGATCGTATGCCGAAAGATCAAGCCCCGCGATTGGCTTGATGGAACGGAGCAGTTTGCCGCGACATTCCGGCTTCGCCTCGTCGCAGCACTTCCCGTAGCTCGCCGGATACGGCGTCTCCGGTTGGATTTCATACAAATCGCCACCGGCTTTCCGGGCGATCGTCTCTGCGGCAAAACGCGTGTTGCCGCCCCACGAATAATAGATGACTGCCGTTTTCATTTCATTGTCTCCTTTTTGGTTGCTTGCGGCAAACGCCGCATTTCCATTGCCGGGAATTGCATCTTCTCCTTTTGTTTCCGCCTTCGTGCAGCCCAGTCCGAATGCCAGCATTCCGGCTGTGAAAACAATCCTTTTGATGAAGGTTCTTCGATCCATTTCCGTTCTCCTTTGACTTGGTTAGTGAATGAAATCGCGTCCGGTCTCCCGGCGATACCGCTCAACCGTTTTTTCCATGTCATGATGCGTTGCAAGCCCTTCTTTTGCGGCAACTTCGTAATACCATACCTTGAAAGCAATGTAGTCGGCACAGGCTTGCATTTCCTTTATCATCGAATCGACCGCAGCAAAACGGTTGCGCATCATCTCCAACCGCTTCCGGACCGTCTTGTCGCCTTGCGTGCTGAGCCGCACGAACTCCGCAATCTCGGCAAGCGGCATTCCCGTCTTTTTCAAACAGTCGACCAGTTTGAGCGCCCGCAAATTTTCCTCGGTGTAGACACGCCTCCCGTTCCGCCTCGGAATCGCCGTCAACAACCCGGCTTTTTCGTAGAACCGAAGCGTATCGGCGGAAAAACCCGTTTGCCTGCACACTTGCGAAATCGTGTATTCCGCACCATTTTTCTTCTGTGGTTTCGCTTTCATGGCACGCATTATATTTCTTGGAGCAAACTCCAAGTCAAGCCCTTTTTCAAAAAAAAGCGCCCCGCCTTACCGCCCTGCCGTGGCTCACGCCTCGGCTGTCGGATATTTCCGCACACGCTGAGCGTTTTGCTTGCCGCGGCGCCGTCCGCGGCATGTGTGCGGCAGAGCCGCGCACCCAGCGCGCCGCGCCAAACGCCGCTATGGCGCCCCACCCGCCCACCATGGCCCCCGGCCCGGGCGGGCGATTTTCTTCCCTTACCGGTTGGAAACGCCCGCGCCCTCAAGCATGCTCAAGCCGCCGCCAATCTTCCGGACCTCAATCTGCGTCGAAATGCGCTCCGCCACCTCCGTAACGTGCGAAATGATGCCAATGAGCTTGCCGTCCTGCTGCAACCGGCACAGCGTATCGAGCGCCGACTCGAGATTCTTGCCGTCCAACGTGCCGAATCCCTCATCCAAAAACAGGGAATCGACGGCAAGACGATCGCTCGACATCTCCGAAAGGCCAAGCGCCAATGCCAACGATACCTGGAAGCGCTCTCCGCCGGAAAGATTCGTAACAGGTCGCGTCTCACCGCCTTGATCCTTGTCGACAATGGAAGGCAACAGCTCGGAAGCATCGGGACCCTCCGGATCCCAGACCATTTCATAACGCCCCTGCGTCATGTCGACAAGATGAGGATTCGATGCCTTCAGCAGCTGCCGCAGCGTGATGCCCTGGGCATAGCGTTTGAACTTCTCGCCGTTGGCGCCGCCCAGCCAGGTGTTCAGCCGTCCCCACTTATCCTTCTTAATCTCGGCATCATGCAATGCCTTGATCAGTTTGTTCTTCCGTTCAAGAGACTCGTCGTCGAATCTCAGCCTCGTGCCGATTTCTCCCGATTCCCTGTCCAGCGTCTCTTTCTTTTGCTTCAAATCTGCGACTTCCGCCTCCTTCGCCGCCGGATCCGGTACCTCTGCCCTCATTGCCGAAAACTCGGACACCGCCGTTTCGCGTTTCGCGATCGCCGCCGCCATTTCGGCGCGGGCGCTCTCCAAGGCGCCTTTGGCACGGGCTTCGCCCGCCTTGGCACCTCCCAACAAGGCCGTCGCATCGTCACAGGCTTTCTGCAAGCGAATCCGCAGTCTCTCGGGCTCCTCCGAAAGCTCCAATGCGGCATAGCCCTCGCGCACCTGAACACACGCCTTCCGCGCAGCCGACTCTTCCTGCGCCCTGACCTTGATGGACTCCTCCGCCGCCCGCAAGTCGTCCTTCGCATCGCGCAAAGCCGAACCCAAGGGATCCAGCTTGGAGAAAAAAGCGATTTTTGCAGCCTCAAGCTCGCTCTTCATCGCCGCGAGCGCATCACGCTCGCCCGCTATATTCCGTTCAGCCGCGCTCAAACGAGACTCTGCCCCCTGGCGTCGCGCCAATGCCTCATTGCGCTTCGTCTCCAACGCCTCCAACTTGGCCTCCGCAGCATCCAGCGCCTGCTGACATTCGCTCTTGACTGGACGATTGCCCCGCGAATATGGATGCTCGTTCGCCCCGCAGAGCGGACAAGGCTTGCCATCCTCCAACTTCCGTCTGTGGCCTTCCAACGTGTCTACCACCATCGCAAGTTGAAGTGCGCGCTGCGCATTGTCCCGCGCCGCCTTCAATTCCGGCTTCAACAGTCGATACTCCGATTCGACAGCCTCGCATGCCGTCTTCGCCTCTTCGGCGGCGGCTTGCAACTTCGCAATTTGGCCGGCGCTCCCTTCAAAATCCTTGCTGCGCGCTAAATATTCCTTTCCCTTGCCAAGAATTTTTCCATCCCCGCCGGCTTTGACCGTCAGCTCAAAGACGCCATCTTCCAACACGCGCCGCAGAATCTCGGCAAGCGCATTCGTGCGCGCAATCGCCTCGGTTCCGGCTGCAATCTTCTGGACAAGCGCCTCGCGTGTCTTCTTCGCCTGGACGAGCGCCTCTTCCTTGTTCTTGTGATCTTGTCCGGCAAGCTGGAGCTGCTGCTTGAGCGTCATCGCTCTCTCGATAACCGGCGCCATCTCGCTTTTCTTCCGATCGGCGGCATGCTTTCCTTCCTCATACCGTTTCACCGTCTCCATTGCCGCGCCAAGAGCCGCTTCCGCCCGTTGTACGGAATTCACCCGGGCCCGTTCCTCGGTCTGCGCCGTTGTCGCTGCCGTCTCTTTCTGCCGATAGGCTTGCAAGAACGCTTCCGTTTCCGAAAGCTGCTTCTTGAGCGTCTGCATCACGCCCTGCTTTTCGGCATAGGCCGCCTCGAGCTTGGATCGCTCCTCTGCATCAAGCGTCCTCTGCTCGCCAAGCTTCGTCTCCAGTTCCTTGACCAGACTGTCGGCTTCCTGCTTCCGGCGAAAAATCTCATCGCCGACTCTTGCATAAATCTCCGTACCCGTCGCCTGCTGCAGAATCTCCGAACGCGCGGCATTCTTGGCCGAAAGAAACTGGTCGAACTTGCCCTGAGCCAACATCATCGTCCTCTGAAACTGCTCGAACGAAAGCCCGATCTTCTCGATGATGAGCTTCTGGGTCTCCCCCGTCCGTTGCCTGCTCAAGTCCTTGCCGCTCGCCGCATCACGAAGAAATACCTTGACGCTCTGCAACGTGCCGCCTGCTTTGCCCCTGGCACGGCTCTGCTCCCAGCGGGCGACAAACCGCCCCGTCTCACAGGCAAACTCCGCCTCGGCATACGCCGAGCCGCACCCGCGCGTCATCACCTCATTGCGGTTCTTCGTCACATCCTCGCGAACCGTCCGCCCGTACAGCGCCAACGAAATCGCATCGAGAATGGTCGTCTTTCCCGCTCCCGTGTCGCCCGAAATCAGAAAGAGTCCGTCCTGGAAAACGGGATCCTCGAAGTCGATGGACCACTTGCCCGCCAGCGAATTGATATTCGCAAAAGAAACCTTCAGCAACTTCATGCGACACCTCCAATCGCTTCCTTGACCATCGCCACATATTCGGCGCGCTCTTCTTCCGTCAAATCCGACTCCTCATTGATCCGCAACATCGCCACTTCAAGCGGCGTCATGGCCGAGAGCGTCTTTTCCGACGCGGCCGCGATGCCGCTGCCCACAACGGCACGCGGTCGCGCATTCTCCTTCACGAGAACGCGAATTCCCGTATCCTGCGCAATGGAATCGACCTCGCTCCAGAACGGGGAAAGCTCGCCCTCCCCCTCCGTCACGCGCACGGAGACATAGACCTTTTCTGGATTCGACGCCTTCAGTTCCAACAGCGCCGCCCGCACCGCGTCCGTTGCTCCCTCCAAAATCTTGAGCGGCGTATACGCAGGAAGCGCCAACGCTTTTACCTCGACTCTCCATTCGCCCGCTTCTCCGTGAAACGAGACGAGATTCACGCGCTTGATCTGCCCCGCTTCCGCAAAACTCATGGATAGCGGAGAGCCGCAGTAAGCGACATTCGCCGTACCTTTCACGCACTGCGGAATGTGCAGATGCCCCAACGCCACATAGTCCGCTCCATCGAAAGCGTCCCCCTGATAGGCCTCCAATCCGCCAATCTCCCGCCCGCGTTCGCTTCGCTTGTCCGATACCATCGCGCCGCTCACCACACAGTGGCCGGTCGCCACAACCGGCGCCCCCTTGGCCATTTCCTTGGCAGCCGCAAACACTGCGGCATAGTGAGCCCTAAATCCTGCGGCAAGTTTCTCCTTCGTTGTTTCGGCTTCGACTCCGGCCGCCCTCGCAAAGTTGAAAAGTTCTCCGTCGTTCATGAAAGGAACCGCGGCGACCACGAGCTCCGGCTTCCCCTCGCTTCCCGGCAGCACGATGATTTCTTTCGCAACGTCTTCACTCGCCTTCGCGACAACCTCGACGCCAATCCGCTTAAGGGCAAGCCCGGAAGCCGCGAGCAGACTCGCCGAGTCGTGATTGCCCGCCGTGACAATGACTTTCTTGCATGTCGGACACTCGTCCATCGCCGCCAGAAAATCGTAGTAAAGCGCCTGGGCCGCCGAAGACGGCTGCCGCAGATCGAAAACATCTCCCGAAACCAGCAAAACATCTGCACCATGGCTCTGCATGAGCGCCCGCAAATCGTTCAGGAACGCCGCCTGATCTTCGGCACGATCCTGCTCGTGAAGTCTCGCCCCAAGATGCCAATCCGAAGTGTGTATGATCGTCATTTTTTTTCGCAATTTCTTCTTGTTGTCGGGTTTCTCTTTCTCCCATACAATATCAAAAAACAGGCTGCCGGTCTTCTGAAGCGCAATGTCATGCCGAGCCGGAATCGCAAAAGCATCCCGGCCGGCATGCCCGGAAAAGAACGTTCGTCTTCCCGTTCCCGATTCCGCACCTACTTTTTGCGGCGCTTGAAGTCGGCATCGACCTTGTCACGGAACGAACTTCCGTCGGCATTGTCTGCCAATCGACGCCCTTCGCGCAGGTTGGTAACCGCCTCGCACATACACTCGCAGCACATGACAATACCTTCCTTGTCCGCCACCGAATTGATTGCGTTTTCGACCTTGATGCCAATGTCCTTCGCAGCCTGAATGGCGTCAATACCAGCCCCGATGAACACAAATTCCCAACCCCATTTCTTCTGCTCCTCCTCGATGAGACGCTTGAGATGCGGGGCATCGAACTCCCGGCTCGAATTCTCCTCGCCGTCCGTCATGACCACAAACAAAACCTTCTCGGCACGCTTGTCCTCGGAAAGATGGCGCTGAACGGAAATGTGGTACAGAATGCCACGCCCCAGGGCATCAAAGTAGGCCGTGCAACCGCGCACGAAGTACTCGGCTTCCGTCAGTGGCCGCACCTTGGAGATGGGCTCTCGATTGTGCAGAACCTCGGAATTGTCATCAAACAGAACCGTCGAAATATGGCATTCTCCCGGCTTCTTCTGCTGTTCGCGATCATCCGGTTGAAGCCGCCGATCACGTCCTGCTCACGCCCGCCCATCGAACCGGAGCGATCGAGAATGAACACGATCTCGGTGCGTACATTTTCATCCTTTTCCGCTGACTTCTTCGGCGCCTTCTTCACCACTTTCTTCACGATTGTCTTCGTGGACTTCTTCACGACCGTCATTTTCTGCGTCTTCTTGGCCTTCATTTTCGTATTCCTTTCGGGTTCGGTTTTCTTTCTGATGTGTCATGGCCGCCAGCCCGGCAAATACCGCACCGGAGACATGGGCCGCCGTCCCTTCCAAACACGTTGCGTTTCGATCGGCGGAAACGATCAGATGAAAGGACATGGAATGCTCGATTGCCCTTTCCTTTCCAACAAGAAGAATTATACCACAGAATAATAAAAGATGCAATACTAGTTTTAACATTTCTATACAAGAAATTCTGCTGGAAAATCAACCTCGTTCCGGAATCATTCGGGATAAATAATTCCATGTTTTCAATTTTTCTTGAAAATATTGGCTAGAAAAAAATCACCAGACAGAAAAAGAAAAGAAGCGACTTTTCCCGGATTTCACCATAATGGCGGCGACCGACGCCCGAATGGAGCACCGCACGGGTTGTTTGTTGCCCACAGAAAACGCTAAGCCATTCCGCACGCGTATTTCCCTGCGGCGCGAACCGAGAGGCCCGGCGGCCAAGCGTCGCGCCGCGCAGCACACGCGCCGCCACACACGCCCGTGTCCCGTTGCGGTAGGGCGCGATGTCCTCATCGCGCCGCCCCGC
>JBJEVW010000316.1:0-7846 GCA_051884735.1 Kiritimatiellia bacterium
ACTACTAAAACCAAGTTTACTTCTGGAAGCCACAGATTTTTCCGGGATAAGGGTGTGTTTTTTGGGATTGTTGAGATAAGGGCGCGAATTTGATAGCATACGGCCGTTTTCCATCCTATTCCGCTCCGTTGAACGATTATGAGCTTTTCCGACTACAATTTCACTGAAATCGAAAAGAAGTGGCAAGCCTATTGGGCTGAAAACAAAACTTTTGCCGCCATCGATTTTTCCGCCAAACCGAAGTATTATGCGTTGGACATGTTTCCGTATCCGTCTGGAGCGGGGCTTCACGTCGGGCATCCGGAAGGATATACGGCGACGGACATCGTGTGCCGCTACAAGCGGGCGTGCGGGTTCAACGTGTTGCATCCCATCGGGTTCGATGCGTTTGGGCTTCCGGCCGAGCAGTATGCGGTCGAGACGGGGACGCATCCGGAGATTACGACGGCGAAGAACATAGCCAATTTCACGCGCCAGATTCATTCGCTCGGCTTTTCGTACGATTGGGATCGCACGATTTCCACGACAGACCCGAAGTATTACAAGTGGACGCAGTGGATTTTCGAGAAGTTGTACGAAAAAGGGCTGGCCTACATGGCGGAGGTTCCCGTCAACTGGTGTCCGGCTTTAGGCACGGTGCTTTCGAACGAGGAAGTCATCAATGGCCGTTCGGAGCGCGGCAACCATCCGGTGGAGCGCAGGCCGATGCGGCAGTGGATGCTCCGCATTACGGCGTATGCCGAGCGGTTGCTCAAGGATCTGGATCAATTGGATTGGCCGGAAGGCATCAAAGAGATGCAGCGCAATTGGATTGGCCGGTCGACGGGCGCCGAAGTCCGATTCCGGGTCGATGGAACGGATAAAACCGTAACGGTCTACACGACGCGACCCGACACGTTGTTTGGTGCGACGTACATGGTGCTATCGCCGGAGCATCCGTTTGTGCCGGAGATTACGACGGACGAATGCCGCGAGGCGGTTCAGGCGTATCGGGTTGCGGCGGCGCACAAGTCGGATTTGGAGCGGACGGATCTGGCCAAAGAGAAGACGGGTGTTTTCACGGGCGCGTACGGCATCAATCCGGTCAACGGCAAAAAGATTCCAATTTGGCTGTCCGACTATGTTCTCGCCTCGTACGGAACGGGGGCGATCATGGCGGTTCCGGCGCATGACGACCGCGACTGGGCGTTTGCGCAGAAGTTTGGCATACCGATTATTCCGGTCATCAAGCCGGACGAAAAGAAAGCCGCCGCGGAAGGCATTTTGCTGGAAGATGTTGTGGCCGGAAAGGCATGTTGGACGGGCGAAGGCACGTTGTTCAACTCGTCCAACGGCGACATTTCGCTTGATGGGCTGACCGTCGAGAAATCGATTCCGAAGATGGCGGAATGGCTTGCGGGCAAAGGCTTCGGCAAGCCGGCGGTGCAGTACAAATTGCGCGACTGGCTCTTTTCCCGCCAGCGGTATTGGGGCGAGCCGTTCCCGATTGTCCACATGGACGACGGCACGACGCAGTTGATTCCTGCGGCGGATTTGCCGCTTACGCTTCCGGAGATGGAAGATTTCAAGCCGACCGGAACGGGCGAGCCACCGCTTTCGAAAGCGACCCGGTGGCTGCGCTACACGGATCCGGCGACGGGCAAGCAAGGTTGGCGCGAGACCAATACGATGCCGCAGTGGGCGGGGTCGTGCTGGTATTATCTGCGCTACATCGATCCGCACAATGACGAAGCGTTCTGCGATCCGGCCAAAGAGAAGTACTGGATGCCGGTCGATTTGTACATTGGCGGAGCGGAGCATGCCGTGCTCCACCTTCTGTATGCCCGTTTCTGGCACAAAGTTCTCTTTGATTTGGGCTTGGTTTCGACATCGGAGCCGTTCCACAAGCTGGTCAATCAGGGCATGATTTTGGGTCTCTCGTACAAGAACCCGCGTGGCGTTTTGATACCGACGAACGAAGTCGACCTCAGCAATCCGTCCAAACCGGTGCATATCAAGACGGGGGAGCCGCTCACGGAGTTTGCCGCGAAGATGTCCAAATCGCTCCGCAACATTGTCAATCCGGACGATGTCATCCGCGATTACGGGGCGGATTCCCTCCGCCTGTACGAAATGTTCATGGGCGCCCTTCAAGACGTCAAGCCTTGGAATACGAAGGGTGTGGAAGGCGTTTCGCGTTTTCTCCGCCGTGCCTTCACGATGGTGAGCACGCAGCCGATCACGGAAGACGCGCTCACGCCGGAGCAAGCCCGCATGATTCATGCCACCATCCAGAAAGTGACGCATGACATTGAAGCGTTGGCGTTCAATACAGCTATTTCGCAGTTGATGATTTGTTTGAATGCGTTTTCGGGCGAAGGCAAACCGTTGCCGCGTGCGGCGGCGGAGCCCTTTGTGCAGTTGCTTGCGCCGTTTGCCCCGCATTTGGGCGAAGAGCTTTGGGAGACGCTTGGCCACAAAGGCTCGATTGCCTATGTTCCGTGGCCCAAGTGGGATGCGGCGTGCCTGGTCGTGTCGGAGGTTGAAATCGCGGTTCAGATCCGCGGCAAAATCCGTGCCCGCATCAAGATGCCGGCGGAAGCGACGCCTGCGGAGATGGAGAAGATTGCGTTGGAGAACGAGCAAGTGAAAGGCTTTTTGGCCGGGGCGACGCCTCGCAAGGTGATTGCCGTTCCGAAGCGACTGGTCAACATCGTCGTCTAGTCAACGGGCGCCATTGGTTTCCATCGAAAGAAAGAGCGTTCCGGAGGCATCCGCAGCTCTTTCTTTTTTGTCGAGTGCGCCTCCATCGATTCAGGTACATCCATTTCCCGCTGTTATGTCCGGATCTACTTCAGCAGCCCAATCCAAACCGAAACCGGCGAAATCCGGAAAACGGTCAAGCGTTTCCGCTCCGGGGGCGCTGCGGCTTCCGCGTGGTGCCGAGGCGATTTGCGTACGGGGCGCGCGCCAGAACAATCTGAAGAACATCGATGTCACGATTCCGGTCGGCAAGCTCACGGTTGTGACGGGGCTTTCCGGATCGGGCAAGTCGTCGCTTGTTTTCGATACCGTCTATGCGGAAGGGCAGCGCCGGTACATTGAAACCTTCTCGTCGTATGCGCGGCAGTTTCTGGAGCGGCTTCCGCCGCCGGCGGTCGATTCGGTCGAGGGCATTCCGCCCGCCATTGCCATCCGGCAGCAGAATTCGGTTCGCAATTTCCGCTCGACGGTCGGCACGATGACGGAGATGCAGGACTATCTCAAGACGCTTTTTGCGACCTGTGCGCGGCTGTACTGTCCGGACTGCGGCCGCGAGATCGTCCGGGATACGCCGGAAACGGTTTTTGCGGATTTGCTCAGGCGCGGGCTTTCCGGGAAGCAGCTTTGCATTGTTTTTTCGGTGGATTTGCCGGAAACGGTTTCGTACGGAGACGTTGTCGCGTTGCTGTCGCAGCAAGGCTATGCGCGGATCTTTCCGGACCCGGAGGATCCGCCTAAGGCGGCAACGACCGAAGCGCCCGCCAAAAAGAAGGCCGGCAAGAAGAAGGCGTCGCGGAAGGAATCCGTTTCCGATGTGGCACGAACCAACGGCAAATTGTGCGTGCTCCTGGATACGGTTGTTTTGCGCGAGGAGAAGAAATCGCGCATCTTTGAATCGCTGGAAAAGGCGTTTGATGCGGGGTATGGCCATTTGGCGGTCTATGCCGCGCCGGCGCGCGCGGCGGACGGGACGCGCCCGATGCCGTCGGAGCTATTGGCCCGGTACAGTTCGCGGCTGGAGTGTCCGGATTGCCATCATGGATTCGAGGCGCCGGTGCCGAACCATTTTTCGTTCAATTCGCCGATTGGCGCGTGTCCGGAGTGTCATGGATTCGGGCGTGTCATTGGCATTTCCGGGCAATTGGTCATTCCGGATCCATCCAAATCGCTTTCGGAGGGATGCATCAAGCCGTTCACGACCGAGGCCAACCGGGAGTGTCAGCGCATGCTGTTGCGCCGGTGCAAAGAGTTAGGCTACGACACGGAATGTCCGTGGGAAAAGCTGCCGCGCGAAGTCCGGGAATGGGTCTGGCATGGCGAAACGAAGAGCTGGCGTTCGCACAAATGGCCAGGTATCGACGCCTTTTTCGAATGGTTGGAGAGCCGCACGTACAAATTGCATGTCCGTGTGATGTTGGCGCGGTATCGCGAGTATACGCTCTGCAAGACCTGTTCGGGCACGCGGCTGCGGGCGGAGTCGCTCGCCTGGCGCCTTGTGGCGCCGGACGGCAAGTGGCACACCATTGCGACGCTCTGTGCGGAACCGATTGATTCAGCGCTTGCGTTTCTCACGCAGATTTACGAAGCGGCTCCGGCCGGCACGCCGACGGGCGATGCGGCGCGAACGCTCCTTACGGAGATTCTTTCGCGGTTGCGCTATTTGGTTGAAGTCGGCGTCGGCTATCTCACATTGGACCGTCCGTCGCGCACGCTTTCGGGCGGCGAGGCGCAGCGCATAGCGCTCACGACGGCATTGGGTTCGCATCTGGTCGGCACGCTTTTCGTATTGGACGAACCATCGATCGGGCTGCATCCGCGCGACATCGACCGGCTCATCGGCATTTTGCGCAAATTGTGTGCGGCGGGCAACACGCTGTTGGTTGTGGAGCATGATCCGGCGGTGATTTTGGCGGCGGATCATGTCATTGAGCTAGGACCCGGCTCCGGGGAACGTGGGGGCGGCATCGTCTGTGCGGGCACCGTCGGGGATTTGCTTGCCTGCGCCGGATCGCCCAGTGCGCCGTATTTGCTGCAGGAGCATGCGCTGCAAGCGAGAAAGACGAGGGGAGAGGAAAAGCCGGAAGAGAAGAACAGTCCGCGGCTGAGGCTCATTGGCGCCACGGCGCACAATTTGCATGATGTTTCGGTTGACATACCGCTCCAGAAGTTTGTCGTGGTAACGGGTGTTTCCGGATCCGGAAAATCGACGCTTGTCTGCGACATTCTGCATCCGGCGCTCCGGCGCAAAGTCGGATTGCCGCCTGTTCCCGGGCTGATTCCCGGCGAATTGCGTAGATTGGAGGGGGCGGACGGGATTGGCACGGTCGCGCTTGTCGACCAGTCGCCGATCGGCAAGTCTTCCCGTTCGACGCCGGCCAACTACCTGGGGATTTTCGATGCAATTCGCGCCGTATACGCGGCGCTTCCCGAAGCGAAAGCGCGTGGCTTTGGCATCAGCGATTTTTCGTTCAACAGCGGCACGGGGCGTTGTCCGGATTGCGAAGGAACGGGTTTCGAGCACATTGAGATGCAGTTTCTTTCGGATGTCTATTTGCCGTGCGAGACGTGTGGAGGGACGCGGTACAGGCCGGAGATTCTGACGGTCACGTATCAATGGCGCAAGCGGGCGCTCACGATTTCGGACGTGTTGCAGCTCACGGGGGAAGAAGCGGCGCAGGTCTTTGCGGACCATCCGATGGTTCTTCGGCGTCTCCAGCCGCTTCTGGATGTCGGGCTTGGCTATTTGCGCTTAGGGCAAGCCGTGCCGACGCTTTCGGGCGGAGAAGCGCAGCGGCTCAAGCTGGCGGGCTTTCTGGCCGGTATTCATCCGGATGCCTCGGCGACGGGCGGAAAAACGAAAGGCGTCCATTCGAGCGGGTCGTTGCTGATTTTCGATGAACCGACGACGGGTTTGCACTTTTCCGATATTGAAACGCTGTTGGGCATTTTCCGCCGGCTGGTTGCGAACGGTCATTCGGTTCTTGTCATCGAGCACAATCTGCAAGTGATCCGGGCGGCCGATTATCTTATCGACCTAGGGCCGGACGGAGGCGAGCAAGGCGGCAGGATTGTCGCGACGGGGGCTCCTTCGGCCTTTTTGCAATCCGGCATGCCGGGAGCGACCGCCGCGGCGCTTCGTGGCGAGGGGGCTGGGGCTTTGTGATTTTCTCTGTATTCCATTTTTTTTCAACATAAGGCATAGCCATGCATGATTTTGTCGAAATAGCCGGTGGGTTCCGTTTACGCGTCGAAGAAGCCTTGAAGGCGCTTTTCACGCCGGCGGGTATATTGACGGATGCGGATGTCCCGGCATCGCTTGTCGAACCATTGCGGTATGCATTGTTGGGCGGAGGCAAGCGGCTGCGTCCTGTCTGTTGTCTCGCCGCATGTGCGGCGATTTCCGGGAAAGCCGATGCGGCCTTGCCGGCTGCGCTTGCGATCGAGATGTTGCACAACTACACGCTTGTCCACGATGATTTGCCGTGCATGGACAATGATCTGTTGCGGCGCGGACAACCGACGGTGCACGCGAAGTACGGCTATGCCGAAGCGGTCTTGGCGGGTGATGCCTTGCAGGCGGCGGCGTTTGCGGTTCTGTTCCGTTCGCCGGTTTCGCCGGAGCGGATTTGCCGGCTCGGGGAAGTGTTTGCGCGTGCGGCGGGTCCGGCGGGCGTTGTCGGAGGGCAGTGGGAAGATTGTTGCGTAAAGGTAGCGATGACCCGGAATCGTCTCGACTACATTTATGCCCACAAAACGGGCGATTTGATTTGTGCGGCACTGGACATGGGCGTCTTGGCCGGTGGCGGAAGCGTGGCGGAAGCCGATGCTTTCCACCGGTATGGGCTTGCGTTGGGAACGGCCTTCCAGATCATCGACGATTTGCTGGATGCGGACGATCCTGCGAAGGCGGAGGAAATATCGATTTTGCGGCTGATGGGCAAAGAGGAAGCGCTTGCCTTGGCGAAACAGACGACGGATGAAGGCTTGCGGGCTTTGGATGAAATCCATCCTCATGGCAGCGAGCAAGAAGCGGCGCATGCGCTGTTGCGCCATTTGGCGATTTCCCAGATTTCGCGGACGCTCTAGTCCGGGTCGGGAGGGAGGCGGGCCGCCCCGGGCGATTTTTTTTTGGTGGGGCGAGGGTGTGCGATGGAGGGGTATGGCGGTGCGAGACATGGCTCGTCGTGCGCAGGGGTTTGTAGTTTACGATCTGGAACGAATGGGACAACTGGGACGAATGGGACGCCATTATGCCCGGACACGGGACTAGATGCGGCGAGAGGGTGATGGAGGAGACGCAGCTCCTTCATCAGGAGATGCTATTGCGGCGCAGAACGTTTCCCGATGGGTTTTGTTTCCCCGTTCATTTTCCTGTTGACATAGTTAGATATCTAACTATATAATTGCTGTCATGAAACACGATGCAATCATGCTTATGAGCCAAATTTACGCCATTACGCATCAATGGTTGACGGATGAACTTGCTTCGGCGGGAATGCCGGGAATTGTGCCGTCACATGGCGATATTTTGGCTTGCCTATTCAAAAATGGTCCAACTGCAATGCACGAACTGGCGGCATTTTCCCGACGAACGAGACCGACGACGACGGTATTGGTCGATAAGTTGGAACAGATGGGGCTTATTCGTCGCGAGCGATCGGAAGACGATGCACGAAGCTTTGTTGTAACCCTTACGGAGGCAGGCGAATCGTTACGCGGCAAATTTGAGTCTATATCACGACGACTTGTCCATCTCGTTTATTCGCCACTCGACAAGGATGATGCAGAGACTTTCGAGGCTCTTCTCGGAAAAATTCTTGCAAACCTACAACAGAAAGAGAAAACAAATGAAGGAAATCAAGACAATTGCGGACATTGCAAACGCTACGGCCATCGACGTCGGCCCGCTTGCGGAAATCAAGGACTATGTTCTTGAACTTGGTCCGGAGATAAAGATTCCCGGAAAAGTCTTTGGCGGTGCGGCGATTAAGGCCGGTGGCGCGGATTTTTCGCTGCAGGTTTTTGCGCCTGGCACGGAGGGCGGATTTTATCCGTATCTCTCTGACGACAGTCCATAACTTATGACGTCGGGTGGTCATCGTTA
>JBJEVW010000317.1:0-1925 GCA_051884735.1 Kiritimatiellia bacterium
CGGAACCCGGATGTGTATTGATTCCGGTAAAGGAAAAGGTTGCGGCGGCCGCATTGAAAGTTGCGCACTCGAAGACGTTGGGAGTGCTGCCATCGACCGTGTAGGCATAACGCGCAACGAATAGAGCCGGATCGAAGGCAATGGTTCCACGGCCGATTTCCTCGTCAGGCGTAAATGCCAGATGGAGTTCCGGATGAGGAGGGGCGTCCGATGCCGAGAGCGTACGGGCGAGTTGGACGAGGATGGCAACGCCGGCCTTGTCATCCCCTCCGAGAAGCGTAGTACCATCTGTTGTGATCAGCGTCTTGCCGATCATGCCGGCCAGTTCAGGGCAGAGAGCGGGACTCAAAACAACGCCGCTCGAGCCGAGCGGAAGCGGTTTTCCATCGTACTTTTCGATTATGCAAGGACGGACATTTTTGCCGGAGACTTCGGGAGAGGTATCGAGATGGGCGACAAAGCCGAGTGGAGGAATTTTTGATTGTCCGGGGGAGGCCGGAATGGTGGCATAGACGTAGCACTGCGGCGTTTCGACCACTTGGACAACGCCGCAGGTCCGAAGATCCTCCGCCACGCGATGTGCGAGCGCGAATTGGACACAGGACGAAGGCGTGGTTTCAGAGGCCTCGTCGGAGGTTGTCTCCATCCGGATGTAATCAAGAAAGGTTTTCAGCATAACGGCAACTTCATTCTTCGTCTTGAATGTTGCGGGCAACGCCGCCTGCGGACTTCCACTTCAGATAGGCCGAAATAAACGGTGCCAAATCACCATCGAGGACCGTTTGGACATTTGCCGTCTGGCATCCGGTGCGCAAATCCTTTGCCATGGTATAAGGCTGCAAGACGTAGGACCGAATTTGATTTCCCCAGGAAATGGAGCCCTTTTCGCCGTAGAAGCGCTCAAGGGCGGCGCGTTGCTTATCCTGTTCGTATTCGTAGATTTTTGCTTTCAGCATTGCCATTGCCTTTTGGCGGTTGGCATGTTGGGAGCGTTCGGCATCGCAAGCTACAACGATGTTGGTCGGAATATGTCGGATTCGGATGGCGGAATCGGTTTTGTTGACATGTTGACCGCCGGCGCCGCCGGAGCGGAAGGTGTCGATTTCCAAATCTTCCGGTTTGATGTCGACCTTGATGTCATCCTCCAGTTCGGCGATGACATCCAGCGAGGCGAAAGACGTATGGCGACGGGCGTTGGAATCGAAAGGGGAAATCCGTACGAGACGATGAATGCCGCGTTCCGCCTTGAGATTGCCATAGGCGTTGAGGCCCTTGACGGCAAAGGTGCAAGTGGCAATGCCGGCTTCATCTCCGGGGGTCGATTCCATCAATTCAAACGTAAAGCCGGCGCGTTCGCAGTAACGCATATACATTCGTTGCAACATGGAAGTCCAATCGCATGCCTCGGTTCCGCCGGCGCCTGCGTGGAGTGTCAAGAAGGCATTGCAGCGATCGAGCGGACCTGTCAGCAACGACTGGACACGCAACGTCTCGAAATCGGCATTGGCGCGTTCGAGAATGTCGGAAACTTCGGCCAGTGCCGCATTGCGCGCATCGCCTTCCGGTTCTTCCTTTGCCAATTCATACATGGTTTCGGCATCGCTGCAGAGCGCCACAATATCATCGTACGGTTTGAGGAACGCCTTGTGTGCATTGGTTTTGGCAATCACATTTTGAGCTTCTTTCTGGTTGTCCCAGAAAGAAGGTGTCGCCGCAAGCTTTTCCAGTTCGGCTACAATGTTTCTCCGGTTGTCCAGATCAAGATAGCCTCGCATTTCCGCAAGGTCATTTTGGAGCCGGGACAAAGTGGAGTCGATTTCTTCAGGCAGGAGCATGGTCGGAATAGGGGGGACGGAGGAGCGTTAACGAAGAATGAGTGTATCGAAACTGCGTTTCGTGGAATAGGCATCGGCCCCTGTTGAATC
>JBJEVW010000318.1:0-7828 GCA_051884735.1 Kiritimatiellia bacterium
CCGCAACACCCCAAACGACTATACCTATGGCCTAAATTGAAGAGATACGGATAAATGATACCAGGTTTTCAATTTCGCTTGAAAATACTGGCGAAAAATGATTATCGCTTGCCGAAAAGAAAAACTTATTTCCTGGGATTCCGACATAATGGCGGCTACCAACAGCCGAAAGGAGCGCCGCACGGGTAATGCGCGGGCGTAATGGCGGGGCGCGGGGCGGTACGTCATGAGGGACGGCGAGGATGCGGGAGTCCATGCGATGAAATGTATCCCCCTATTGCCAACACGCTAGGAAGTTTTCCCTCTCCTTCGCCGTTCGTCCGCGACAGGGCGTACCGAAAAACCGGGGTAAGCCTGTGCCTTCAACCAGAAATTACAAATCCATGGTGTGACACGCTTGCATTCGGCTGCCGAACGAGTCATTTCTCCATTCTTGGAGTCCCAAAGAGTGCCGAAAAGCCTACTGCCGGCAAAAATGGCGGAGGGAGAGGGATTCGAACCCCCGGAGACTTGCGCCTCAACGGTTTTCAAGACCGCCGCGTTCGACCACTCCGCCATCCCTCCATACGTAGGATAAGAACATGGGGAAGTTTACCCGAATTGCCATGTTTTGCCAAGCGTCTTCCCCGCCGCCATCGTCTGCAGCGGCTTGCCGCCCTCCCGGCCCTGCGGTGGTTAACCGCCATTCCGGCCCCGGCCGGTTAAAAAGGAACGTCCGAAAGTTCGTCCGAAGACGGCTCTGCAACCGCTTCCATCGATTCCTCTTCAGGAATCGCTTCCGCAGGACTGGCAACTGCCGCTGGCTCCGTCGCCGCGGGAAAAAGCGGCAACTCCGGTGTCATTTTGCCCGGCAAAGCCGACACCCCATGTACCGCCTCGGCCCGTACCCGGTCCGGAGCCGTCACGGACGCCGCCAAATCCGATAATCGCCCGTATGTCTCCGTTCGGATCCGGCAAGGATGGACGGCGTTCTCCCACTCGCAAACCGTCCGGGGATGAACCCCCAAGATGCGCGCAAGCTCGCTCTGCGTAAGATTGCGCGCCACTCGCACAATCCGCACAAACGCCGGCTCGACTAACCTGTGTCCCGGAAGCGGACGCGTCGCCGAAAATGGCGCAGAATCCGCTTTTCCGTCCCCATCCGGCTTTTCTTCCGGTATCGCGACCAACGGCGCCAACAAGGCGGAAAGCCCTTCCGGATCAAGCCCGAGAAGGGAGGCCAATTCCTCGTCCGGAAGACTCCCCTGCAATTTCAAGGCAATCGAACGCGCCATCGAACGGCGCCCTTCGGCAAAACCTTCCAAATACAAGTCTTCCATCACGGGTTCCTCCCTTTTTCTCACGTTGTGCTCTTCGAAGCCGGTAATTCGAATTGCTGGGCAACCAGACTTTCGCCGCAATATTGCTTGCGCAACTTGGGCTTCTCGATCTTGCCGGTCGGATTGCGTGGCACGTTCGCAAAAATGACTTTGCGAGGCCGCTTGTACCGTGGCAGGCCATGGCAAAACGCCTCCACGCCCGCTTCGTCCAAATGCTCGCCTTCCTTGACCTCGACAATCGCCGCGGCAATTTCGCCAAGCCTGGCGTCCGGCAAGCCAATGACGGCAACGTCCTTGATTGCCGGATGCGCACGCAAATAGTCCTCGATTTGCACCGGATAGAGATTCTCGCCACCCGAAATAATCACGTCTTTTTTGCGGTCGACCAAATAGATGAAGCCATTCTCCACCTTCGCCATATCGCCCGTATATAGCCAGCCGTCCTCATCGAGAACCTCTGCCGTCGCCTTCGGATCCTTGTAATACTCGCGCATGACGCCGGGGCCGCGCACCGCCAGCTCCCCTACGTCGCCCGCCGGAACAGGCCGGCGGAATGAATCGACGACACGGACTTCCCAGCCAAATCCGGGAATGCCAATCGCCCCGACATGGTCAATGTTTTCAACGCCCAAATGCACGCATCCCGGGCCGGTCGATTCGGACAACCCGTAATTGGTGTCGTACGCATGTCCCGGGAAAATCTTCCTCCATCGCTGAACCAGCGACGGCGGAACCGGTTGCGCACCAATGTGCATCAGACGCCATTGGGAAAGCCGATAATCCGAAAGTTGCAACTCCCCACGGTCGATGGAATCCAAAATATCCTGCGCCCATGGCACAAGAAGCCACACAATCGAACAATGCTCCTCCGAAACGGCCCGGAGAATCCACTCCGGCTTCACCCCGCGCAACAACACGGCCTTGCCACCCGCAAGAAGACTGCCAAACCAATGCATCTTGGCCCCCGTGTGATATAACGGCGGAATGCAAAGAAAAACATCGTCGTGCGTCTGCCCATGGTGGGCGCGCTCCGCCGCAGCCGCATGGGCGAGACAACGGTGCGTCAAGACAATCGCTTTCGGAAATCCTGTCGTTCCGGAAGAAAAGTACACCGCCGCATCGTCTTCCAACCGCAAGGGAATGTCCGGCGCTTTGGAAGAGCAATACGAAACAAGCGCCCCATATCGCTCGGCAAAGGTCGGACAATCGTCGCCTACATAGAAAAAGCCGCGGACATTCTTCGCCTGCTCCGCAATGCTCTCGACGCGCCCCGTGAATTCCGGCCCGAAGACGAGCATCGATGCGTCCGACAGCTCAAGACAATACCGGATTTCATCTGCCGTATACCGGAAGTTCAGCGGAACCGCCATTGCCCCTGCCCGGAGAATGCCAAAATACACCGGCAGCCACTCCAGACAGTTCATCAGCAAAATCGCGACCTTGTCGCCGCGCCGGATGTTGCGCGTGAGCAAAAAATTCGCAAACCGGTTCGCCTTTTCATCGAAAGCCGCCCAGGTGAGCTCGCTGCGGAAAGCATCAATGGTCGAACTTTCGATCAGCGAATACTCTTTCCAAGTCGTATGGCGGTCTTCCAGTTCCTGGGGATTGATTTCGACAAGAGCGGTCTCGGAAGGATAGAGGCAGGCATTTTCCGCCAACACTTCCGGCAATGGTTGATCAACAAACATGAATACGGTCGAATGTGCTTTCGCACCTTGAATCTGTGAATGAATCCTCTACTTGGACGCTGCCAGCTGCTTCTCGTCCGCCAATTCCAGGCCGGCTTCCAAAAGCAGCTTCTCCGCCTTCTCGGCGTCATCGAAACGGAAAACGAGCAATGCGCCGTCGCCACAGGTATGCGCCCCGAAGGAATAGAGATACTCGATGTTGATCCCCGCTGGATCCAAAATGCCGAGAACGCCCGCAATGCCACCGGCTTGATCCGGCACGCGTACCGCCGTCACATCCCGGACATTGACGGAAAATCCCGCGCTCTTCAAGGCGTCAATCGCCTGGTCAGGCGACTGGGCAATCAACCGGACAATGCCGAACTCCGATGTTTCGGCAATGGAAATGGCAAGCAAATTGACCTTTGCGTCGGCAATGGTTTTGCAAAACGCACCGAGATGGCCGGGTTTGTTTTCCAGAAAAAGGGAAATTTGACGGATGGACATGGGAAATGGCTCCTCGTTGAATGGTTGTGCCTGAGTGTAGCAGAGAATCCCAACCGAAACAAGTTGCTCCGGAAATGGTCGCCTGAATCGCGCTAGGGCTCGATGACCAGTACGCCGTCAGGCTTGCGTTCTTTCGCATTGCGGAGCATGTACTGCACAGTCCGGAAATGGAGCGCCTCCGCACGCTGCGGAGCAAGCTCCACCTTGTACTCGATTTTGTCGGCATCGAATTTCCGGCACTTCGGCAACTCGCCCGAATGAACGTCGACCGCACCTTGGAACGGCACGCGCGCTTCAAACGAAACGGCCTTGCCCGTTCCGTTGACAATGCGGTGGCGCCACTCCGTGTTCAAATTGTAGCCGGCTAGGGTCGCATTGAGTTCAGGCTTGATCTCTATGCGCTCCAACGGCGAATAAACCGACGCGCCATGAAGCTGCATCACAATCCGGTCGCGGGAATACCGAAGCGGAATCGCCTCGAAACGGAAATCCGGATTGGCACCCAGATTGATTTCCATCTTGTCGCCGATCGGGACTTGCAAGGTGGTGGCAACGCCTACATAGGACAACCCGTCGCCGTCGTTTTTCTCGAAAACGCGGATCTCGCCATTCGGAAACGGCGACTCGCCGAACCCGTTCTCTTCGCTGTTCTCCAAACAGATGACCCGAACCGGAAGCGCTCCGTACTGCACCGGACGATACCGGTATCCATCCGAAATCTTCGCTTCTTCCTCTCCCGTGAACAGAATGCGCTTCACCTGCCGGTCGGGGACCGTCTCCGTCCCCGGAAGCGTGAAGAGAAAGTAGTCGGAAAGCGCCTTCTTCTCAATTGGCGCAGACGCCGGGGCTTCTGCCACACAATCATCGTCCGAAAACATTCTTTCATCGCCCGAAATAGTCAAGCCGGAACGAACGACCGCCGATCTTCTGGCAATGATGTTTTGCTTGGCTTTCCTCTCGACCAAAATGAGCCCGGCATCCGCCAAATCGGCAACCCGGTCAACCAAATGAATCGTGCCGACCACCAGCCGGATTACGGCATTGTCATACGATTCGCCACTGTTGTTGGCAACCGTGATATACCCCTTCACATCCGCCATACCGCCATTCTGGGCAAGCGTGACGACATAGTCGGCTTTCCACGAAATCCCCGAGGTGAAATAGGTAATCTCCGCGCGGACATCCCCTTCCGTTTCGCTGGAAACCGTCCACGAAAGCTGCTGCGGCTTGTCATGCGGAAAGGACGTCTCCAAAATCTCGATCTTTCCCGCAACATCCGGAAAACTCAATTCGACCGAAGTCGGATCAATGCGCGTCCCCGCCCACGAAAACTGCAACCCGTTCAAACCGCGTTTCATGGTCAAAACACGCGATTCGCGTACCAAGGTCAAATCTTCGCCATTGTAAATGGTCAGCTCGACCCCGGCCCGCGAGGGCACGGTCGCCAAATCCACATTGCGGGCCCATGCCCCATTGCTCCCGAAAGCAATGGTCGAAAGAACCGCTGCGTAAAGACTTCTGCGTAATAACTTCTGCATGCATTCCACGGCCCTCGGCCGCCCTCAAATCAATCAAAGAAATTCCCCACACGATGCTCAAATGCCGGACCGCGCCATGACGCACGATTCCGCCGAATCCTATTCGATTTCCGCCGGGAAACGGATCGACAGCCGTTTTTCGACTTTTACGGCTTTTCCGTCCGCTCCGCGCGCCGGCAAGTCCACCTTGAACAAAAGGTTCTCCGCCGTGCTGCGTTCCGGATCCGGCTCGCCGAGCTCCGAATCTTCCGCCAGCTCCCATGTGACGGGACTCGCGCCTCTAAACGCACCCCGCGAAAAAGCGCGCGACTTCTCGCTGGCTTTCAGGAACAGGTCTTTGACATTTTCCGAAATCTCCAATGTCACGGGCGTATCCTTGAAATTCTCGATTTCATAGCGGACGGTCGCATGGCCTTCATACAGATAGTCAATGCGTTCCTTCAACGAAACCGTTTCCAGAAAACGCCGAACCACAATATCTTGCGCCAAACCAAGTTGCAGCCGCATCGTTTCGCCGACAAGCGTGCGCGAGGCCGCGTCTTCCCCCAAAAACGTGTAGCCGGCATTTTTCGGGGCGTCTTTCGCCGGCAAAAGGAAAATGCGCACCTTCCCTTCCGGCAACGAAGCGACTCCCATGCCGCTTTCCTTGTCATTGCGAATCGCATAGCGCATCGCAACCTTGAGCTTGTGGTCGGCTTCGTCCAGCCACCCTTCTTCCCGAGGCGAACAACGATACTCCTTGCGCAAGGGGACCGTTGCAAGCGTCTCCACCAAAAGCCGCTTGCTCTCATCCAGCCCCACGGGACGCTCAATGCGCAAGTCCTTGCGAAGCCAAATGCCGGCGCCTGATACACCATTCAGATGCGACAGGAATTCTTCATTCGCGTCATTTCTCAGCACCACATAGCGCTCCAGCCGCAAACTCTTTTCGTCCGCTTGCGCAAAGGCCCGATACTGCGCTTTGGCCTTCAACGGCCACAGCAAATACGAAATGGACACCCGGACCGATCCGCTTTTGTTGGCCGCCACTTGCCAGACAAGCGACTGCCCTCCCTCGGGATAGGTCACCGATAGCACATTGGCTTTCAGCCCCTCGTTTTCCTTCCCGGGCGCCGGTCCCAATATGCGGAAAAGGATCGAGGAAGCGTCAATTTGCGTATTTGCCCAGGTGAAGTCGATCTGGTTCGGCTCGTCCCCTTCCCCTGTTTTCGTCAAGGGGACGATTCGCTCCTCTTCAACCAGCGTTTCCGCTCCGTCCAAACGGATTTCCACCCGTTCCCGCGGCGGCGTTGTAATCAATTTGATTCTTGCCGAAGACGTTTCGACCATCAGCAAGAGGGTAAATAGACACGCTACCGAACGACCAATCTGAATGCGATTCATGCGTTCTCCACAGATAAATTAACAGACGAGGCGATGATAGGACAACCGCCTTTATCCTGTCAACAGACAATCGCAATTCGCATCATCCCGCACACGCTGATCGTGTTTGTCGCGACTCCGTTCGTAGCGCGTGTACGGCTTTGGCTCGCCACATCCTCGCCGAGCCCCGTCACCCTACCGCCACGGGCAATGAGAGTGAGCGCTGCGCGCCCAAGGAGTTGGGGAAGAAGGGTGATGGAGAGCTTGGGGGACTTGCGGAGCAAACCCCAAAAACATCGTGCACAATGGCTCTGCGTTCTCTGCGCGACATTTTCTGCGCGAGGCGGAGCCATTGCGCACCCAAAGCCGCCCCGACCGGGTTACCATAAACCGGCAGGCATGATCCGGTCGACCATCTCGCCAAAATCCCGATATCGCCAGCCAATGTTCAGCCGATTGTCCGGATCTTCCGGATCCAACAGCAATTGGACAAGATCATCCCGCGTCGCGAACAATTGCGGCTGAATATGATACGGCTTCAACTGCTCCGCCAATTTCCGCATCATTTCCTTCACCGGTTCTTTCAACGCGGCAATCCGCTCATAATCCGTCTCATTCAACCGGCGGAAAATCTCCTGCTCCGCCTCCGACGGCTTTTCGGTTCCGCTCCGTTGCACCACGCCGTCAAACCCCCGGGAAAACCTCGCATCCAGATTGTTGCGGGTCGTCCGGACCGGCGTCACCGGCGGTCGGCAGGCGGAAATGACCAGAAAATCGTCCGATGCCACACGACGCCGCGGAATGTTGTTCTCTTTTGCCATCTCCTCGCGCCATGCCGCAAAACTGTACAACCGGTGAAAACACTCCGGATTGGATAAAACCTGCTTTTTGAATCCGGAGCTGAATCCGAAATGGATTTTTCGCCACGCCGTCTCGGCCGTGATCTCTTCGGTTTGCCCCGCCTCCCGGCAATAGGCTTCCATTTCTTCCAGCATCCATCCGGTCGTTCCATACCGCTCCGAAAGGGCGAAAAGCGCACCCACGATATCGTCTAGATACGCGACATCCTGGACCCCATACCGCATCTGCTTTTCCGTCAGCGGACGATGCAGCCAGTCCGAACGCGTCTCGGTTTTGGGAAGGGTGACGCCCAAAAGCGCTTCCGTCAGTTTTGCCAGAGAAATGCTGTACGGGAAATCGCAGAAACAAGCGGCAAGTTGCGTGTCGAAAACATTGGCGAAGGAGCCGCCGCACCAACGTGTGAGTACCTGCAAATCGCTCTGGCAGGCATGAAAGATCTTTACGGTTCCCGGATCTTCGAAAATGGGCGAAAAAACGCTCCCCGAAAGATGGAACGGATCGAATAGCATGCACCGGTTCAGTTTTCCGTCATCCGTTTCAAAACTCATCCGCTGCGGCGAGGATTGCGGCAACC
>JBJEVW010000319.1:0-7803 GCA_051884735.1 Kiritimatiellia bacterium
GTGCAGAACCCGTACAATGCGGTGGAAACGGGAATAAAGCTGCCGGGAGTCAGAGGAAAAACGCCTTGCGGGAAGATGGTGCCGATCGGGAAAGAGCCCAACAGATGCGGACCGATGAGAATGCCGATTCCCAATTCTCCAATCACGCTGGGAAGCTTGCAAAGCGTTGCAACGTTGCCGCCGAGTTTAGCGGCGAACAAAATGACGCCCAGCTGGAGAACGAGGTACATCATCTGCATTTCAATATCGTTTTCGCCTTCTGCCGACTCGGGAGCATTCTTGGTGGAGGCGGCAGTCTCAATCGGAGCGAGCGGTTCCGTGTGTTCGCCAATTGCACTTGGCACTGCCGTTTGCAAGACCGGCTCAAGAGCGGTTTGTTCTTCCGTTCCGGCTGATTGGGCGGAAAAGGCATTGAAACAGAGAAGAATGCCCGCGGACGCGGCCATGAAAAAATGGCTGAAACGCATATAGAGTCCTATTCAAACTGATCGAAGAAATTCGTTAGGCGACGCCGTTCCATGGGGATGGAGACGAACCTGCCTTGCAAACAAGGACTCGTATTATCTTCAAGATGTCCCTAAAAGCAACTTTTTTTTCGATTTTCCGACTCCCTTGAACGTTTTGGCGCAGTTCCACGGAAGATTGGGCGCGAAACGGCGGATTACCTGTGCTCCAAAGCGTCCAGCAGGGTTTGGAAGTCCGGCGCAGGAGGTGCCTCGAATGTCAGGATTTCATGGGTAGCCGGGTGGGGAAGACGGAGCACCCTAGCATGGAGCATCTGTCGGGAAGGACGAAACGGAAGAACCGAATCTTGTGAAGCGTTTCCATAGAGACGATCACCGGCAATCGGGCAGCCAATCGATTTGAGATGGACACGGATTTGATGGGTTCGTCCGGTGTGAATCCGGACGCGCAAGAGAGCGCAAGAGCCGAAGTCGCGTTCGACCTCATAATCGGTCGAGGCAAATCGGCCATTTTGCGTTACAACGGCCATTTTTTTGCGGTCGACCGACGAGCGGCCAATCAAACTCTCGATATGACCTGTCGACGGGGTCGGGACGCCGCAACAAATGGCGGCATAGATTTTGTGGACCTTGCCGTGTTGAAAAGAATCGACCAATCCTTGAAACGCACTGTCATTTTTGGCGACGGCAAGCAGTCCAGTCGTATCCTTGTCGAGACGATGGACAATGCCCGGACGCGTCTCTCCGCCGACGGAAAAAACGGCGGGGCAGTGATGAAGGAGAGCGTTGACCAACGTGCCGCTTTCGTGGCCAACGGCGGGGTGCACCACGAGATCGGCTTGTTTGTTGATGACGAGAATCGAATCGTCTTCGTAGACGATATCAAGCGGAATCTCTTCCGGGCGAATTTCCGCCGGTTTGGGGGGCGGAATCGTGATCGTGTACAATTCCCCTGCGGAAACCTTCCGGGAAGCGGGAACAGATCCGTTTCGCGTGGTAACGAATCCGTCTTTCAGCAGGGATTGGATGCGAGAGCGCGAAAGCCCCGAAACCATGGACAGCCAAGTATCCAAGCGGCAGGACCGACATTCCGCCGCATCGCTTGGTGCAGGGAAGGATTTCACTTCGGCGAGAATCGAAGCGTCTTCGGAGCGTGTGACCTCATTGTCCAGCTCTTCATCGAGGTCAGCCATTTCAATCGTCATGACGAAAATTGAATTTCGGCGATGGAGGAAACGGACGGGCAGTCGGGATAGCTCGCGCGTTTTTCGGGGTCCGGTTGAATCCACAGGCAAGGCATGCCGACATTGAGCGCTCCTTGGATATCGCGTTTCTGGTTGTCTCCGACAAACAAACAGCAATCCACGGGGACACCGGCCTTCGAGGCGCATCGCAAGAACATGCCCTTTCCTGGTTTTTCTTCCGTTTCTTCGCTGGAAACAAAGAAGGAAAGAAAATCGAGCAGTCCAAGCCGCTCCAATTTTTTCAATTGCCAATCGGCGGTCATATCGGTCCCGATTCCGATGGAAATTCCTCTTTTGCGAAGGTTGCAAAACAGATCGACGCATCCCGGAAACGGAGTCATGATGCCGAGCATCGAGTTCCAGTAGAGTTCTGCGAGCGTATTTGCATGGCGTAGCGGCAGTCGGTGCGACTCCAACAGGAGTTGAAAGCGCATGGCGCGGCTATGGCATCCCGCCTGTTCGGGAAGCGTTCTGAATTGCCATTCGAGAATCCTCTTGTGTTCGGCCCGGAAAACTTCCGGTTCCATCCCCAGTTTTTCCCGGGCATAGTTTTCCAGAATCGGCATCACACGCTGGTGACAGCCTTTGAAGTCATACAGCGTATCATCCAGATCGAAAATGACGGATTTCGTTTGCGGAGGGAGTGTATACATGAGACTGTGGTGGTGCGGACGAGATGTTGGCGGAAGGATGGTTCTCCCGAGGGAATGGCCGGGTATGGATCGAATCGAGGGGGGCGGAAGAAGGATTCACCCTTGGGCGTCTTTTGCCCAGTCGATGATGGAGCGGGCGATATCTCTGAAGAGTAACCCGATTCGCGGTCCTGGGCGGAGGGCGTAGTTTTCCGCAAGGATTGCCACTTTTCCGGTGGCGACGGCGGGGCAAGTTCCATATTTGGCCCATGAAAGGAGGATGTCGGATTGTCGATCGCTTGTCACGGAAGAAGGAACAATCTCCAAAATGATGGCGGGTGCCAGTTCGGTGACACGCGTCATGGAGATGGTTTCGTATGGAACGGAAGAGGTGATGACGTTGCGGGCGCCGAGGGTCTCTATAATGCCTTGCTGGAAGCAATTCCGTCCGGCGACAATGAGTTGGGCAGGATGTTTTTCATTAGCGGGAATACGTCCGAGAACGATCAGAAATCCGGGGGAGATGCCACCGGCGGCGGCGATGGCCTCGACGCATTCGGCGCGAAGACCGGAGGTGAGCTCTTCCATGCCCGAGAGCCAGTCGGATGCAATGGTTCCGGCGTTGAAGCGATCGCCAAGCGAGAAGACGGATTGATAGATGTCGTCGAGCGAATCGAGGCGAACGCCGATATGGTTCAGTTTCCGTTTTGCCAACTCGTTGTGAAGGGGCGAGGATGCGAGTTGATTGGGCATCAAGATGAAATCCGGATTAAGGTCGGCAATGGTTTCCAAAGAAAGATTGCCTTTTTCATCCATGACGGCAGGAATCGCGGAGACTTCTTCCGGGAAATTGCAAGCGGGCGTGCGGCCGACGAGATGAGGAGCGAGGCCGAGCATGTAGAGGATTTCGGTTATGGCCGGCGAGAGCGAAATCAGGCGAGGGGAAGCGACATGGGCGACGTCCGCAATTGTGGGCTGAAGTAAGGGGGCGGGATTGTCGGTTAGCTGCGTTTCGGACGAAGAGGTTTTCCGGCAGAAAAGAGCCAATGCGAGTGCGGCTACAACGGCAATGCAAGTGACGGGGAGCAGTATGGAACAAGTTCTCATGGACGGACTAACGGGAAGCGGATGCCCAGCGGCGCGATTCCAGGAATCGAACAGCAGCAAAGAGGAAAAAGAGGGTTGTGCTCAGGAATGTGATAAACGGGCGAGAATCCAAGATGCCATGTGCAAAGTTCAAGACATTGACGTTATCGGCGATTGCGGCGACGCCCGTTCCGAGTTCGCTTTCGACAACAATGGAAACGATCAAAATCGAGAAGAGCATCGTTACGGCACCGGCGGCGGCTTCGTAGTTTGTCGCGAGGCTGATCAAGGTTCCAAAGGCGCACAGTGTCGCGGTCGCCAAAAAAGCACCTACAAAACCGCCGCAGAGGGTGATGAGGTGCGGGCGGATGAGTTGTTCGGATAAATTCAGATGGATGGCGAGTGCAATGTAGGTGAGAAGGAGTGCAGCAATCGAAAGGAAGAGTGCGGAGAGGAATTTTCCGGTGACGACCTCGGCGTCTGTGACGGGGGCGGTGAGAAGCAGTTCAAGAGAGCCGGTGGTCCGTTCGCGCGGAAAAAGGGACATGGTAAAGAAGGAAACTGGAATCGGAACCGTCAGCAAGAGGCACATGGAAAAGAGGGGGGCAATCTCGAGCGTTTGCGAGGGAAAATCGCGGAGGGCGAGGAAGTAGATGATCCCCAGAACGGCGGTTGTCGAGGCGAAGACGCCCCAAGTGGAAGGGCGTAGAAGGGCGCTTCGCGTTTCTTTCCGGAAGATGACGAGAGAGGGTGACATGGCGGGGAAGAAGAGAAGAATCAAGCAGGTGTTTCCGCGATGCTTGTCCACATCCGGAAGAGTTCGGCGAGCGATTTGGTCCGGAGGACGGAAAGATCGGAGGTGTCCGCGATGATGCTACCATGGTTGAGACAGACAATCCGTGTTGCGGCGGTTCGAACGAGGTCGATATTGTGGGTAACGAAGAGAATGGCGCGTCCATCGGAAACGATGGGAGAGGTCATCAGTTCGGTGAGTTTTTCCGTCTGATCGGGATCGGCGCCCACCAAAGGATCGTCAAAGAGCAAGACGTCCGGCTCGTGCAGTATGGAATCGGCGAGAGCCACGGCGTGGCGGCGTCCGTTGGATAGGGTTTGGATGCGGTCATCGCGGATGGCGGCGAGATTGCAGAAATCGACGACCTCGTGGAGGCGGCGAATCAAATATTGTCTCGGGAGGCGGCGCAATTTTCCGCGATAGCGGAGGTATGAGGTGACCGTCATATCCGGGCACAATGGTGCCTGTTCCGGGAGGTAACCGATGATAGCGCGAATGGCGTTTGCGCGAGAAAGAAGATCGAACCCGGAGATTTTTGCATAACCGGAGGTCGGCGGCAGAAATGTGGCGAGGAGCCGGAGCAGGGTGGTTTTTCCGGCGCCATTTCGACCGACGATTGCAACACGTTCGCCGGCGTCAACGGAGAATGTGGCATCGGAGACGACCTTGTCCGGGCCGAAGCATTTGGTGAGATGGTTGACTTCTATCAGCATGGTCGAAGCGGCGTGAAGCCGTCAGTTGGAAGTAGGGCCGGGGAGAACGGAATCGAGGAAATCGCATGCATCTGCGACGAGATCATGGCAAGGGCGTTTGGAGAGAGCCTTTCCGGTCGTGGCTGGGAAAAGGCCAAGGAGTTGTCCGCATACGATTGAACCATTTTCCGCCTCGAACTTTTTCGCAAATTCCTTTGTCAATGCGAAGACCCGCTTTTGGCCATCGGGCTTGTCGCCGAATGCCATGCCGAGAACGACTGAGACGCCAATGATCGTGCCGCAAATTTCGTGTAAGCCGGAAACGCCGCGACCGAGTCCCATTGCCATACGGAAAGCGGTTTCTTGTGGAATTCCGAACCGGGGAGCGTATGCGACGGCGAGGGCTTGCGAGCAGTTTGCCTTTGCGGGATGGAGTTCGAGTGCGGTTTTCTTTTCGGGGGGCATAGGAGTGCGGTGGAAAATTCAGGACTTTAAGGCGAGGAAAAGGTCGACTTCACTTGACCGAGGGATGGACGGAGAAGCACCGGGGCGTGTAACGGAAATAGCGGCGGCGGCATTGGCGCGTCGCATGGCTTCGCGAGGGGAGAGCGATTCGGCAATAGCGGTGATGTAGTAACCGGTGAACGTATCGCCGGCAGCGGTCGTATCAATGGGGGTAGATGGGAATGACGGCGAGAAAAGCGGCGTTGTCTGCATGTCTGCGTACCAAGCGCCGGAAGCGCCGCAAGTGAGAACGAAACGGGCCAGTGGAAACCGGGAAAGAAGGCGGTACAAAATGGTAGGGGGAGGCGTTGAAACCGGGCAGTCGGCAAGGAAGGCTCCTTCGGTTTCATTGAGCAGAAAGTCGGAAACCAGCTCGAGCGGACAATCATCGAGTTCGGGTGTAATCGGGGAGGGATTCAAGAAGATTCGCAGACCTGAGCGGTGAGCGAGTCGAATGGCTTCCGAGAGGCATGATGTCTCATTTTGCGCCAAGAAGAAATCGCCCGGTTTTGCGGTGGCGATCGCGGATTGGATTTGTCCGGTCGTGACACAGGCGTTTGCACCGGGGTTGACGATGATGGAATTCATGCCCGAAGCGTCAACGAGGATGACGGCGTGCCCGGTGTCGCCCGGAACGGTCTGAATGGCGTCAACCTGCACGCCGTTATCGGAGAGAAGCGTCCGAAGCGGTTCTCCGTCCGATTCCCCGATGGCGCCGATTTGGCGGACAATAGCCCCGGCGCGAGCGAGTGCGATACTTTGGTTGAGACCTTTTCCGCCCGGGAAAAAGGCCAAGCCGGAAGTCCGCTCCGTCTCGCCGGGGGCAACGATATGGTCGAGCGAGTAGACTCGATCGACATTGATGGAGCCAAGATGAAATACGGTTGATTTCATGTTACCAGAGAGAACCGATGGGAGGGAGAAAGGGTCGGACGTTCGCGATATCGTCGAGGTCGAGGAGAATCATGCAGAGTCGATCGACGCCCATGGCGGCACCGCCTGAAGGCGGCATATTGGCAAGCGCGGCGAGGAACGACTCATCGAGATCGAAAGCGGGTTCGTCGAGGGCGATTTTCTCTTGTCGAGCCTGTTTGAATCGGGCGCGTTGTTCCACCGGATCGGTCAATTCCCCGAAGGCATTGGCGAGTTCAAGACCGCCGAGATACAGTTCCCATCGCTCGGCGATGCGGGAATCGGCGGGAGAGAGGCGGGAAAGAGAGGCCGCTGGGGCGGGATAATCGATTAGGATACAAGGGCGGTCGCGGGGGAGGGAAGGTTCGATGACAAGAGCCATGTCGACATCAAATCGTTCCGGATCGAAGGATTCAACGGGGTCCCACCCGGCATACCGGCGAAAAGCTTCGCGCACGGGGATTTCAATCCATTCGCCAAAGAGGTCGAGCTCGGCTCCTCGGAATCGGAATATGGATGCATCGCCATTCCGGATTGTCGATGCGGTGTTTTGAATGAGGCGCTTGGCATCGGCAAGGACTTCGCGGTAGCCTGAATGCGAGCGGTACCATTCCAGCATCGTAAATTCCGGGGCATGGTGGTCGCCGCGTTCGCCTTCGCGAAAGCAGGGTCCGAGGGAGTAGATTCTCTCCATGCCGGCGGCAAGCAGTTGTTTCATTTGCAACTCGGGGGAGGCTCTCAAGTAGGCATTGCCGCTGGCGGGGGGACGGATATGCGGTTCGTTGGCGGGAGCGGGATTTCTCACAGGTGTCTCCACTTCCACAAAACCTTGGCCGTCAAGCGAGGATCGCAAGGCGCCCAGAATTTTTGCGCGGAGCGGCAGTGCCGCCAAGAGAACGTCGGAAATCATGGTGAAAAATGGAGGTGCCAGTTTAGGGCAATTTGCAGAACAATGGCGAGTGCCTGTTCCATTTCTTGAAGGCAGACGAATTCGCAAAGACTATGGAAAAGGTGTCCGCCATTCCCGAGGTTTGGGCATGGAATGCCGTGTTGCGAGAGGAGTGCGCCATCGGTTCCGCCGCGAATGGGCTGAATATCAGGATCAAGACCAACAGAGCGAATCGCCGACAGGGCAGCCTCCTTCAGAAAGGGAGCCGATTGGAGTGCTTCCTCCATGTTGCGGTATTGGTCGTGCAATTCGAGACGGACGGATCCGTTGCCGAATTCACCATTTAACCGATTTGCCAAGGATTGGAGAAACGCTTTGCGGGCGTCAAAGGATTTTGCGTCATGGTCGCGCACGATGACGGAAAGGGATGCCTGTGCAACAGAACCGGAAATCGAGAGTGGATGGTAGAATCCCTCTCGGCCCTCCGTATGTTCGGGAGCTTCGTTTTCGGGGAGAGATTCAAGCACGCGATTAGCCATTTTGATGGCATTGCGCATGATATTTTTTGCGGAACCCGGATGTGTATT
>JBJEVW010000320.1:0-1913 GCA_051884735.1 Kiritimatiellia bacterium
CTCCCGGCCCCGTGCCCCATTGCGGGTTTTGCCGGGCGCAGGCCTCTGCGCCCCATCGGCTGTCGGGCCTCCCGCCCGCCTCCGTAAAAATGGAGCGGCGTGCGCACGCACGCCACTCCATTTGCTTCATCTGGCAAGCTCAGGATTAGCCCGCCGTAAAGTGGCTGCGAGACGCCTTGCCAATCGCACAAACATGGAAGCCCATGTCAAAAAGCGCCGCATGGTCTAGGCAATTGCGCCCGTCAAACAGAAAGGCCGGCTTGCGCATGGAATCGAAAACCAATTTCCAATCCATCTCCGGGTAGCAACGCCAATCCGTCATCACAGCAATCGCATCGGCGCCCTTGGCCGCTACATACGCATCCTTCTCGTAAACAACATGCCCGCCAAGCGGCTCCAGCTCCTTGCGCGCATTTTCAAGCGCATGCGGATCGGTCACCACCAACTCCGCTTTCTCTTCCAACAAGAGCTTCGCCACCAAGTAGGCCGGCGTTTCACGCGTATCGGACGTGTCCGCCTTGAAAGCATAGCCAAACAGCACAATCCGCTTGCCGGCAACCGTATTGAACATCGTGCGGAGCATATTGCCCACAAAACGCGTCTCCTGATGCGTGTTCATATCGACGACCGAACGCCAATACGCCGCCGCTTCCATGAGTCCCTGCTGCTCGCAGAGATAAACCAAATTCAAAATGTCTTTCTTGAAACAGGAACCGCCAAAGCCGACGCCCGCCTTCAAGAACTTCGGCCCGATGCGCGTGTCCGTGCCAATCGCACGAGCCACTTCCGTGACGTCCGCACCCGTCTTCTCGCAAAGCTCGGAAAGCGCATTCACACTGGAAATGCGTTGCGCGAGAAACGCGTTGGCCGCCAATTTCGACAGCTCCGAAGACCAAACGTTCGTCGTCAGAATGCGCTCCCGCGGAACCCAATCCGCATAGATGTCGACAACCGCATCCCGCGCTTCCAGCCCGGATGGCGTCTCCTCCGAACCGACCAAAACGCGATCCGGTTTCTCCAAATCCGCAATCGCCGTACCTTCCGCAAGAAACTCGGGATTCGATAGCACTTCAAAATGATGCGGCGAATCGCCCGACTCCAAAACGCGCTTCATCGCCGTTGCCGTGCGAACCGGCAAGGTGGACTTCTCAACGACAATCAAATCCTTCGTCGCATACGACTTGATTTCACGAGCCGTCTTTTCCCAATACTGCAAGTCGGCCGCACAGCCCGCCCCCTGGCCAAAGGTCTTGGTCGGCGTGTTGACGGCGACAAAAACGACATCCGCTTCCGCGACAGCATGCGGAATGTCCGTCGTGAAAAACAGGTTCTTTCCAATCGTCGCATCGACGACTTCGCGCAGCCCCGGCTCGTAAAAGGGCAGTGTCGGAGATTTCCAAGCGTCAATCCGGGCTTCGTTGATGTCCACAACCGTGACTTTCCGGTGCGGACACTTCTTTGCAATCATGGCCATCGTGGGTCCGCCGACATAGCCGGCGCCAATGCAAACAATATGGGTCAATTTTTTCATAGGTGACGAATTGGAAATCGATTGGCGCAAATCCCGCCAATCACGGAGAATGGAACAAAAAAAGAAAACTCAATAGGTGAACAAATCCGCCAGACTCGCCGGTTCGCCCGTCGCCCTGTTGTACGCATCCAACACCAGCATCTTGCTGTGGTGCGTCAGCCTGCGCCCCTTAACAGCCCGATGGATGAGCTTGTGTGTAATGGGCTTGGCAGACGCAACCACGAGATCATGTCCCGTCAATCCATGTTCCCGCAAAAGCTCGGCAAGCGGCTGCTCGCCCAACTCGCGCACAACCTCCTCTTCCAGGGAAGGCGCTGTGTCCTCTGCAGATTCAAAACCGGAATTCGATGCTGTCATGATGCGGTACGACAAAGATAAAATA
>JBJEVW010000321.1:0-7714 GCA_051884735.1 Kiritimatiellia bacterium
CTGATCGGCGACGCCGGATATGGGGCCGTCATTTTGGCGCTTACCGTTTTCGGTCATCGCTCGCTCAAAAAAAAGTTTGGCTGCAACATCCCGGAAATCGCCAAGGGCGCTGTCACACTTTTCTATATCTTCAGTATCGCGACAATCGTCTATGGACTTTTGACCGCGACCATCTTCGGTATGCCACAGGCATGGCTGCCCTCTGGCTACGCCGGACTTCCCATCGTACAGTGGTTTGCCGATATGAACAACGTGATGTTGCTCTGTTTCGTCCTCGGTGCCGTCCATCTGTCGATTGCACGTCTCTGGAACGCCGTCGCCCTCTTTCCGGATACGAAATTCCTCGCGGAAATCGGTTGGACCGGAATCGTCTGGAGCATGTTCTTTATCATCTCTTCCTTGGTTGTCAAAGGATTCCGACAACCCTCTTTCACGATTCCGCTGTTGGTCGTATCCATTCTCTTGACGGCGCTTTTTATGCTCCATCGCAACGAACTCAAGTCCAATGGCGTCAGTTTGGGAATGCTCCCCCTCAATATCATTTCCTCGATGGGTGATATCATTTCCTATTTACGCCTCTACGCCGTCGGTCTTGCCTCCGTCAAGGTCGCCGAAAACTTTGATACGATGGCTACCGGAATCGAACTTCCGCTCATCGCCAAGATTCCCGTCATGATTCTCATTTTGGCTGCCGGACACGCCATCAACTTCGCCATGGGCGGGCTTTCCATTCTCGTTCATGCCGTCCGATTGAATACGCTGGAATTCTCCGGCGCCAAAGGTGTGACTTGGGGTGGATATGAGTTCCAGTCCTTCACTGCTAAGCGACAGGACGCTATGACCCGCCCGGAAAACACGGTTCTCCAAAAAAATTAGCTTGTTTCATTTCTCTCTTTCATAAACAAATTCCACTAAGGAGTATCTAATCATGAGTCCTGAAATCAACACCGCACTGGGTATCGCCGGTGCCGTCATTGCCCTTGGTCTGAGTGCTTTTGGTTCTGCACTTGGAACGGGAAAAGCCGCAGCATCCGCAATCGGTGCATGGAAAAAGTGCTTTGCTCAAGGGAAGCAGGCCCCCTTCGTTTTGCTCTCCTATGTCGGCGCCCCAATCACCCAGACGCTCTACGGAATGATTCTCATGTTCAAGATGGTCGGAACCGCGCAGGATCCAAATGCGCTTCCGGGAACCGGTCTAGCACTCGTCATTCTCGGTCTCTTCGCCGGTATCGCCATCGGAACATCGGCCTTCTTGCAGGGTCTAGCTGCCGCCGGAGCCGCCGATTCGCAGGCCGAAACTGGAAGCGGTCTCGCCAATAACATGTCGGCACTCGGCATCGTCGAGACTACCGCGATTTTCGCCATGGTCTTCACCTATCTGGCGGTCGGCAATCTTGTTGCCGGAGCCTAATCACGGATTCGAAAGCCAATCATTTTCTGCCTTCATTGACATGATTGGGAAAAAGAGACTCTACCGGACGGAAGGTCCCGATGCGAAAATCGCCGGCGTCTGCGGCGGTTTGGCGGAATATTTGAACATCGATCCGGTCTTCGTTCGATTCGTCACCATTGTTTTGGTTCTTTTCGCCAGCGTCGGAATTTGGATTTACATCGCCGGAATCTTTATCATTCCCAAAAAGAGCGATCTTGCTTCCCGGTACTGATTGTCTGAAAACGGCGAAACCAACAAACCTACTTCCCGTCGTTTCCTAACCGCTCCGCCGTACGATTTTGGAATTTTCCTTTCGTGCGGCGGTTTTCTATTCTCCGATATCCAATTTACCGTTCTGTGACTCCCCATTCAACTATCGTCCTAAATGAACACACGCTGTGGCTCGCCCACTGCCCGTGGCGGCTCGCCACTCGCCATCCGCTCTCGCCGAGACGATGGGTTTATGGTAGGATGAGGACAAATGATATTGCTTTTCCGTATGAATCTTCCGAATCGACTCACCCTGCTTCGAATCTTGCTCATTCCGCTCTTTCTGGGCGTCTTGTATACAAAGATTCCCCATGCCAATCCAATTGCATTGACCATCTTTCTCATCGCGAGTTTGACCGATTGGCTGGATGGGTTCCTCGCTCGGAAACTCCACCTCATTACCGATTTCGGAAAATTTGCTGATCCTTTGGCGGATAAAATGCTCGTAACAGCGGCCATGCTTTGGAATGTCCAAGCTGGACTTATGCCTGCGTGGATCGTTCTCGTTGTGGTTTGCCGCGAATTCGCCGTCTCCGGTCTCCGGATGATCGCCGCAGCAAAAGGCGTCGTTCTCGCCGCCGCTTTCTCCGGAAAAATCAAAACCGCGGCAACCATGGTCTGTCTCTGCTTCTTTTTCTTGCCGCCTTTTTTTTCTGGAGAATGGATTGTCTGCAACTGGATTATCCTCCTGACCACGCTTTACTCGGGCGCTGAATACTTTATCAAAAACCGGAAAATCATCGCCTCCTGCTAACGCAAACCCAAATCCGACAATGCCCCGCTTTCGCGCAACAATCGCTTACGATGGAACCGATTTCCACGGGTGGCAAAAACAGCCCGGCTTCCGGACGGTCCAAGAAGAAATAGAAAAGGCGATCCTTCCGCTTTCTCCAAACGGAACGCCTGTCCATGTGCATGGAGCCGGACGTACCGATGCAGGCGTCCATGCCCGCGGTCAAGTCGCACATTTCGATCTCGACCGGGAGATTCCGGCAACCTCCTTGCGTCGTGCCATCAACGATAAGCTTCCGCCCGATGTTCGCATTCTGGACGCTTCCCTTTGCGACCCGCTCTTCGATGCACAACGCTCTGCACACGCCAAGGAATATCGTTATCGCATCTGGAATGCGGAGGTCGTCGATCCGTCCCTGCGCCGCCATCGCGGACATGTCGGACGGGCTCTCGATGTCGATGCCATGCGCCGCGCCGCCTGCGACTTCGTAGGCGAACACGATTTTGCCGCCTTCTCCGCAAACCCGCAACGCGAAATCGAATCAACCGTGCGACACATCTTTTCCATGGAGGTGCATGACGATTTGCCGGAAATCGAAATCCGTGTTATCGGAAACGGTTTCCTCTATAAAATGGTACGCTCCATCTCCGGTTATCTGATTTCCATCGGAATGCATCGCGCGGCGTCCGACTCCGTCCCCGCCGTCATTCAGTCGAAAATCCGGACGGCTCGCGTTGAAACCGCTCCCGCACAAGGTCTCTTTCTATGGCAAGTCTGGTACGACCAAGGCGAACGATTGCGCCTCCAAAGAGACCTTTTCCCGGCCTATTCTCCTATCCCCCCAAAAAAAAAGAAAATGAATACGAATAAGAAATAGTGAATAAACGTTCAGTATTATACGTCAAACCTTCTGAAGCAGGAACTATTCTACATTCGATACCATACTGAAAAGGAGTCTACTATGAAAAATTCGTTCCCAAAAATCTTCCTCTGTCTCTCACTGGCAGTGCTGTTCTTTGCCAGCCCCGCCTCGGCTCTTGCGGCTCCCGGCCCCAGACGCGGTGCACCGCCGCCGCGGCATTCGGCTCCTGCACGCCCGATGCCTCCACCCCGGGGCCATCATGCACCACCGCCCCCACCCTCCTACAGAAGCTACCATCATCACGGCGATCACTCGCTTTGGCCTGCCGTCGGTGTCGGCCTCGGCATTGGAGTTATCAATGCCCTCCTCACGCCGCCACAACAAACCGTTCAACAAACCGTCTCCACAACCTATGTTGCCCCGGAACCTGTAATCCTATCCCCTCAGCCCGTTGTCTATACAGCTCCTGCAACAACACCAGTTGTCGCGCAACCGGCACCGACCCCGGTGGTCGCGCAACCGGCATCGACAGTCGTTTATGGACAAACAGCAACACCAATCGTCGTGCAACCCGTCTCAACGGTCGTGTATGAACGGACAACGACGCTCCCGGCTCCTGCCCCCATCACCCTTCCGGCTCCTCCGCCACCGCCCGTTGTCCTTTCGTTCCAGTTCTAGCAATCTCCGCACCATTGCCGGAAAGCAAACCGCTCGGGTTTCGCAATGACATCCTGAATGCAGGGAGAACATGAAACCGGATGACCGCGTCAACGTGAAAGTGACGCCGCCTCACAAACCATGATTTCCCTCGCCGGAAACCTTTAGTGCTCACATCGCACATGGGATACAGAACCGCAACATCGTTCTGTATCCCATTCTTTCACCCTATAAGACCCCAAAATGCCGATTCTCGAGTACGGAACGCCATTTCTCCTCCGGAAGCTCTCCAATGTCCGGATCAAAAAAAGCGACAACGAGTTCGGCGCTACCCTCTGCCGTTGCAGTTGCCGTGAAGGAGAGTACCTTTGCACCGCCGTTTTCCGTATTGAGCGGTTTCGTTCCTTCCGCCGGAGCGATGTTCCATCCCTGGCTTGTCTGGGAAAGAATCCGGACCGCCAACGATTTTCCTTTTTCGTGCAGTAAAAGAGTATTCGCGTCCGTTTCATCCCCCCTTCCCACGGCACGTGTAATCATCTGCCACTTCACAACGGCACCGGGCTTGAGCCCCTCAAACCGATCGACAATCAGATAGTGCTTTCCGTCGTCAGAGAGAATACCGCGCCGTGTCACCGAGGTGGCGACCGGATAGAGCGTGCTGAGATCCAGCAAAACGGAAGAACCTTTCCCCGCCGAAGTTTCATCCACCACCTCGACGACTTTGGCTACGCCCTTTGAATACTGCACCATCCCATCAACCGAAGGTACGCTATGCCCCTCGGAATTGAGGCGGTAGACACTCCATCGCGTTGAGGAAGACTCCATCTTCCAAAGATCGATTCCAAGTTGTTCCAGTCGGTTGTATTCTTCGCAACCGAGTTCATGTGCCCAACGCAGGCCTCCCGTCTCAAAGATGAAGTTACCGCCGTCCAGATGTCCATGGGGCGAACTTGGCGACCCGGCCTTGAAACAGAAAAATGTTGCATCTTTTTTCCAGGAACTGCGCTGGATGACAAGCGGGACAGTGCCTCCCGGATTCCAGACAAGCGGCAGTCCATCGCCTCTTGGCCTGCCAATTCCCGGATCGGCCCACAATACCTCGAGCGGCGGCAACCATCCCTCTTTTCCTTTTTCCGGAGGAACGCGAATCGCAAAAAATTCCTTTTCGCCAATCACATCCGGCATCGCAAACCGTTTCGCAAACCACCAGAGTACCGTATTCTCACTGCGTTTGTCGGAGGAATCGGAAACACCGACCGTCCTTCCCGAAGGCCCCGTCACCATCACGGGATAGAACGCGGATGCCTTGAATCCAGGCTTTTCACAGAGCCCGAAATCCGTCCCGCAGGCCCGCTCAAGCATGGCAATTCCGTAGACATTGTAACTCATGCCGTAGTTCCAGTATCCGGGTCCCTCCGGATAACATCCGTTCGGCGCCAAAACCTCCATGGATCTCGCGAGTCCCGTCACGCTTTCCTCAAGCAGTGTCGCAGCCTCCTCCGGATAAAGATCGCAAAGAGCCAATGACGCGGCAATGAGTCCACCCCGGCAGACTTGCCCCCAGTTGTTGGTCATCTTTTTCCATGGGAGTGGCTCAAGCCCCGTTTGCAAACCCAACCGGTAAAGCGCCTCGGCAATCTCCATCCGCGAAGCGTCGGAAAGTCCATCATAGAACCAGTCGTAGCCAATTGAAACGGCGAGAGCCATCTCGCCGACATCGAGAAAGTGCGATGGATTCCAATCCGGAAAGGAGCAGACAGCTTTGAGCTCGCGCTCGCCCCGCTCAAGATATTTGCGCTCCCCTGTCAGGCGGTAAGCCATCGCCAAGTGTGAAATGCGGTAGAGTGCTCTGCGGGATACGGCCAGCAACCTTCGCCCCGTCTGAACGCGTGTCAAAACAGGCTTGTCCAATAGATCCTCAGCTCGCGCAAACATTCGCTTTGCAGCATAAGCATTTGGAGTCCCTTCTTGCGAAACAAGTTCCCTGGCTCTCTCAAAATCCTCGGTAAAGGCAAACAGCCGGGGATGCGGCAATTTTGAGGCATTTTCCATGACTTGTTCGACCGGAGCCGTCGCAAAAACGGATTGACGCAACAGAAGCAGGACAACAAGGGCTATTCCGTGTTTCATTCTTTCAAATCATGCTGATCAGGCTTCGGCGGTATGTATCCATGCCGAGAACCTTGGACAAAGGTGATTCGCTTCTTTTTTGCCTTGTCTAGATGATTGAAAAAGAGGGTGATTCCGGATGGTGGAGAGGTATAATCGCCAAGCCCCGCACGTGTTACATGGACTTCCCCGGCAATCCGTCGCGCCATATTCACGCAATCGTAGTACCGCAATCCGGGCGCAAATGCCGGCTCGAATTCCGACCGAAGCCGACCATCGCCTTGCTTGCCAATGTCGCAACACCAGATGATATTCGGATTAACCTTCGTGACACGATGATCGAGCGCTGCGGCCCAAACGGCCTGCAGCCCTCCCTGACTGCCTCCTTCGGCAAGGATTTCCTTGCCGTTCCATTCAGGCAACGATTCCAGATACTCGAGCGCACGCAATACGCGTAGTGCCATTCCCCGGAAATAGGCCGTCTCGGGATTCATATTGTCTTCCGTGTTGAAGGCATACCCTTTTCCGCCACGCTTAATGGACGCAAAGAACTGCTTGTAATAGTCGTCATCCCGCTCAAGATCGTAGCCATGGGCATTGATGTGAAAATTGATTTGCCAATCGAACCAGCATTGCTTCGGAACCCGCTGGATGCCCGTTCCATAGCCGTCAAACGCAATGCGCGCAGGCAATTTCATGCCCGTATCGCACCGTTTCGGAATTGACAAATACCCCGTCACGGGTCGTCCTCCCGCACAATCAATCTGGACTCCGTACATGCGAACGGACTCTTTTGGACTTTTCACTTCCCAACGCTTGACCTTCATCGGAACACACCGCAATTCCGCCTTCTGCTTCTCCCAAAATGCGTCAAAGTCCTCCGGTTCCTCCACGCCTTGACGCAACTTCGAAAGATCCGCCGCCGCACCACCGCTGAAGAAGACTTCCCGCGTCCCGAACCAGTTTTCGCCCGGAGCCGGACAATCTCGTTTCACATCCTGTCCTTTTTCATCGACAAGCTTGGCTTCAATCCGGACAAACCCCGGCTTCTCCAGTATGGTTCCAATGTGAAAGGATAGGTCCTTCACAACCGGAACTTTGCCCGACTCCTTTTTGCCGTCATCGCCCGTGCGAGTCCATTGGACAAAATACGTTCCATTCTCCGGTACATCGGCATTCGAAAGTGTCAGTGTAAAGTCAATCAATTCACCGATGGCGTAGGAGACCGGATTCTTATCCGTTACGCCACGAAGCTCTGCCCTGTCGAATGGCCCCGCCCACAGAGATGTCGCCGCAACCGCCGCAACCCAAAACAATGCCGTTTTCTTCATTTTGCCTCCTTGATTCGAATCGTCTCTTTGCCCGGGACGGCGCGATATCGTATCTTGCAGTTCTTCACGTCAACCGTCGAAACCATCATATCCTGAACTACCAACGCCTTCTTCCATGCAGGCGGAACCTGCGTCTCAAGCGTCAGCGGATAATCGTAATAGCGGGAATCCGCGTCCGAAAGCAGCAAAACGTAGAGAAAGCCTCTCGCGTCCCGCTTTGTCTTCACATGAGCGGTCTTGAATTCCGTCTCGTACCTATGAAAAGAAATATGATCCGTTACCCACAGATCGCCTTTCTGATGAAGCTCCGCAAGACGGTC